>JACQZE010000026.1 GCA_016207885.1 Nitrospirota bacterium
TCCCGTAGGAGTCTGGACCGTGTCTCAGTTCCAGTGTGGCCGATCGACCTCTCAGTCCGGCTACCCGTCTTAGCCTTGGTGAGCCATTACCTCACCAACAAGCTGATAGGACATAGGCTCATCTTTTGGCGCCACGATTACTCGCAGCTTTAATTCAAAAGCATTTCACAATTGAATCATATTCGGTATTGAGCCCGATTTCTCGGGGGTATCCCAATCCAAAAGGCAGATTTCCTATGTATTACTCACCCGTCCGCCACTAGATTATAGCAATCAGCTAACCGAAGCCAACTTTTCACTATAACCCCGTTCGACTTGCATGTGTTAGGCGCGCCGCCAGCGTTCATTCTGAGCCAGGATCAAACTCTCAATAATAAACTGACTTGCAGGCCTACTTTTTAAAGTTCTCAAAGAGCAAACTGTCATCAACTATTAGACAGCTTGTTAATATAACACAGAAAATAAAATGAGTCAATGGCAATCTTGACAAACCAAGATTTTATCTTGACACCTTTTGACAGTTGTTGCTATAATGGTTAGCACTCATGATATCAGAGTGCTAACCATTATGGATAACCTTAGCGAGAGAAACAAAAAAATCCTTTGGGCTATTATTCAGAGCTACACAACGCTCAACGTTCCGGTTGGTTCAAGCAGAGTCACACGGAGTTTTTCATTTGGCCTTTCTTCCGCCACAATAAGAAATATAATGGCTTCCCTTGAAAATATGGGATATGTTAAACAGCCGCATACTTCAGCCGGAAGAATCCCAACTGAAAATGGCTACAGACTTTACGTGAATTCCTTATTAATGAGAAATAAGCTGTCAATCAATAAGAATCTATACGAAAAACTGACTTTAAGGCTTTTAAATATACAACATGATGTTACCCAACTTGTCAAAGAAGCTGCGAAAATCCTGTCACTTTATTCAAAATATCTCTCAATAGCAACAAATTCAAGAACTGATGAATTAACCATAACAAACATTAAACTTATTAACTATGAGGAATATAAGGCATTATGTATACTAATTGCAAACGACGGCAGTGTCAGAAGCCGTTTTCTTCACCTTGTCAGCCCTCTTTCGCAAAACGACCTGGATGCGTTATCAGGTTATCTGAACAATTTAATTAACGGGCTTTCATTTAGCAATGCAGAAAAACTCTTATCACTAAAAATACTTGATGAGCAAGCGAGAAATGTACATATTGAAAACATTCTGCAATCTTGTAAAGATTTTATCAAAAATGAAGCTGACAATCTTACCACAAACGAATTTGCCGGGACTTCTTATCTCCCAGATTTTGCCAGCCTTAAACAGATAAAAGAAATCTTGACAGCTGTCGAAAAACGGTATTTGTTTTTAAACATAATGCATAACCTGAAAGATTCCAAGGGTGTTCAAGTATTTATCGGAATAGATAATATTATGCCCGCAATGAAAGGTTTAAGCTTAATCGCCTCCACCTACAAAAATGGAAGGGAGTTGCACGGAGCCATAGGTGTCATTGGCCCTACAAGCATGGATTACAAAAAACTTATCCCAATCGTTGAACACACAGCAAATACCATGACAAAAATCTTATCCAATGCTTAAAGAGTGTGAGTCATGACAGAAGAACAAAACGAAAACACAACAGAAAATATTCAAACAAAGGTAAATGAATCTCAAGAAAATAATGCCGCTGAGCTTAAAAAAAACCTTGATGAATTAACCAATAAATATTTAAGGCTTTATGCCGAATTTGAAAACTACAAAAAATTTTCCGAGAGAACAAAACAAGAATCTTTGAAGTATGCCAACGATTCAATAATGAAAGACCTTCTCCCGGTCATTGACCATTTGGAACTTGCACTTACTCACTCATCAAATAATGAAAATTCAAAATCCTTGTCAGAAGGTATAATATTAACCCTAAAAGAACTTAATCACGTTTTTAGTAAATACGGGTTGGTCGCCATTAAAACGGAAGGGGAGTTCTTTGACCCGTCTTTTCACCACGCAATATCTCAAATAGAATCTGAAGAACTTGAAAACAATTTGATAGTAAAAGAATTCAGAAAAGGGTATATGCTTTATGATAGAGTACTGAGGGCATCGCTTGTCGAGGTATCTAAAAAACCGGCTATCAATAAATAACATGGAAAGCATTAAGGAGGAATAAAATACATGAGCAAAGTAATTGGTATTGACCTTGGGACAACAAATTCTGCAGTAGCTGTTATGCAGGGCGGAGAACCCACGATAATTGCAAATCAGGAAGGGAATAGGACAACACCTTCAATAGTTGCTTTCACTGACAAAGGGGAAAGATTAGTGGGGCAAGTTGCTAAAAGGCAGGCCATCACCAATCCATCAAATACTATTTTCTCCATTAAAAGGCTTATGGGCAGGAAATATGATTCAAAGGAATCAAAAGAAGCAATTAAGAAGCTTCCATATAAGATCGTAAGTGCTCCGAACAATGATGCTCATGTTGAGGCCCACGGCAAGATTTATTCACCGCCTGAAATTTCAGCAATGATACTTCAAAAATTAAAACAGGCTGCTGAAGATTATCTTGGGGAGAAAGTTTCAGATGCCGTCATTACGGTGCCGGCATATTTTGACGACAGTCAGCGCCAGGCTACGAAAGACGCCGGAAAGATAGCCGGCTTAAATGTCCTGAGAATAATTAATGAACCGACTGCCGCCGCTCTTGCTTACGGGATGGACAAAAAGAAAGAGGAGATGGTAGCTGTATATGACCTCGGGGGCGGAACATTCGATGTTTCGATCCTTGAGATAAGTGAAGGCCTTGTCGAAGTCAAATCCACGAATGGAGACACTTATCTTGGCGGTGATGATTTTGATTTAAAAATAATGGATTGGTTAGTCTCGGAATTCAAAAAAGACTCTGGCATCGATTTAACCAACGACAAAATGGCATTGCAACGGCTTAAAGAAAGTGCTGAAAAAGCAAAAATAGAGCTCTCAACGGCAACAGAGACTGAAATAAACTTGCCGTTCATAACAGCTGATTCAAGCGGGCCAAAGCATCTCGTAATAAAATTATCACGCGCAAAATTCGAACAGTTAGTTGCAGACCTTATCGAACGGACTATCGGGCCTTGTAAAACCGCCCTTGCAGATGCCGGGCTTAAACCGGGCGACATACATGAAGTGCTCTTGGTCGGCGGACAGACTCGTACCCCAAAGGTTCAGCAGGTAGTAAGGCAGTTTTTTGAAAAAGAGCCTTCAAAAGGGGTCAATCCGGATGAGGTTGTTGCGATAGGAGCTGCAATTCAGGGAGGAGTGCTCAAAGGAGATGTTAAAGATGTACTTCTTCTTGACGTCACGCCCCTTTCACTTGGAATTGAAACACTCGGCGGCGTTTTCACAAAACTTATAGATAAGAATACCACCATTCCTGTAAAGAAAAGTCAGACTTTTTCTACTGCTTCAGATAACCAGCCAGCTGTTGACATAAAGGTATTTCAGGGAGAGAGAGAGATGGCAAATGACAATAAACTGCTCGGCAATTTTCAGTTGACCGAGATCCCTGCGGCACCAAGAGGCATTCCACAAATAGAAGTCACGTTTGACATCGATGCAAACGGAATACTGCACGTATCCGCGAAAGACAAGGGAACAGGAAAAGAGCAGTCAATCAAGATAACGGCGTCAAGCGGGCTGTCTGAAGAGGAGATCAAAAAAATGACTTCAGACGCCGAACTGCATGCCGCTGAGGACAAAAAGAAACGCTCTCTTGCCGAAGCCAAAAACGAGGCTGATACGCTTATCTACTCTGTTGAAAAATCTTTAAAGGAACTCGGCGGCAAAATATCGGACAGCGAAAAGAATAAGATAAATGAGGAAGTTGAAAAATGTAAAAAGCTTAAAGACTCCACTGACAATGCAGAAGAATTAAAAAAAGCTGTTGAATCTCTAACTAAAGCATCTCATAAACTTGCCGAGGAGATTTACAAGTCCAAAAGCTCTGAGCAATCTCATGCCGGAACACAAGGGGACGGACACGCGTCATCTGCCGGAGAGAAAGATGATGTTGTTGAGGCCGAATTTGAGGAAACTGACAGGGAAAAATAAGGGAATTAATGTTGAACGGAGATTATTACAGTATTCTTGGAGTTGACAGCAATACCTCACAAGATGAGTTGAAAAAAGCGTACAGAAGACTCGCGCTCAAGTATCACCCTGACAGAAATCCTGGTGATAACGACTGTGTCGAAAAATTTAAAAAAATTAACGAGGCATATGCGTGCTTAAGCGACCCTCAAAAGAGAAGCAATTATGACAGATTCGGCTCTGCAGAAGGGTTCGGCGCCGGTTTCAGCGGATTCGGAACCGCTTCTGATTTCGGCGATATTTTCGGAGATATTTTCGGGAGTTTTTTCGGCGGGGCAGGGAGAAGAAACCAGCCTTCAAAAGGACATGACCTGCGTTATGACCTTGACATCAATCTAAACGAGGCCGTATTCGGAGTTGAGAAAGATTTGAGCATTCCGAGGTGGGATAACTGCCCGATCTGCAATGGCACAAGATGCAAGCCCGGCAAAAATCCAAAGGAATGCATTTCCTGTAACGGGACCGGGGAAATAAGAATCCAGCAGGGGTTTTTCGCCATGTCGAAAACATGTGGTCAGTGTAAAGGCGAAGGCACCGTAATAACTGATCCTTGTCATGAATGCAAAGGAAATGGAAAGATAAAAAAGAAGAGTTCAATCAAACTCAAAATCCCTCCAGGCGTAGACACAGGCATACGGCTCAGAGTCACGGGAGAAGGAGACCCCGGTCTTAACGGCGGGCCAAACGGCGACCTTTATGTTGTAATCAACATCCTGCCTCACTCTTTTTTTAAACGAAAAGGGAATGACCTTCATTGCGAGGTGCCGATTTCATTTGTTCAGGCAACGTTAGGCTCTGAAATCGATGTCCCAACAATCGACGGAAAAGAATCACTCAAAGTTCCTTCCGGAACGCCCTCCGGTAAGGTCTTTCATTTTAGGGGTAAAGGGATACCAAAGCTCGGAGGTTACGGCAAAGGTGACCAATTTGTAACAGTTTTTGTGGATGTCCCCAAGAAACTCAGTAAAAGACAAAAAGAGCTGCTTAAAGAATTCGCTGAAATCAGCGGAGAAGACACTTCAAAAAATTTTATGGACAAGGTAAAAGATATATTCGGCAATCAACAGAGGGAAGCAAAATAAATTATCTGCTTTTATCTGCTAAAAATAAGAATCAGTTAAAACATGACCCGGATATTTCTCACGCCATCTCAGCTTGCCTCAAATGAAATAAAGATAACCGGAGATAATGCGAAATATCTTTTTCTCGTTCTAAGAATAAAACCCGGGGAGTTAATTACCATCCTTGACGGTGAGGCCCGAAAATATACCTGCAAGGTTTTGGACGCTGATAAAAAGGTTGTTAGAGTTGCCAAGATCAATGAAGAGCCGTATTCGGGCGAGTCTCCCATCTTTATAACTTTGGCGCAAGGTATTGCTAAAGGGGATAAAATGGATTTTATAATTCAGAAAACAACTGAGCTTGGAGTAAAAAATATTGTTCCGGTGATAACGGAGCGTTCACAGATAAGAGAGACCGGCAAGATCGCACGATGGAGAAGAATAGCGCTTTCTGCCTCTCAGCAATCAGGGAGAGAGTTTATCCCTGAGATTGAACCCCCTTTAAAACTTGAGGAATTTGTATGCAGAAAAAATCAATGTAGCAAGATTATTTTCTCAGAGAAACAGAAAGGGGGGAACTTAAAACACGTGTTATCCACTATTAATAACCCCAAGCACTTTCTTCTGCTTATAGGCCCTGAAGGCGGGTTTTCAGAAGGAGAAATAAAGCTTGCTTCAGACAACGGCTTTATTGAGGCTTCGCTGGGCCCGCGCATTCTTCGCACTGAGACATCGCCGATAGCGGCAATCAGTATCATTCAATATGAACTGGGTGACATGGGAAATTAGAGGTATTTGCACGTGCTGGTGAAGCCGGCACCGCAAAAACAACTTATGCTTAAGACTATAAACATCAGCACACATTCAAGGTCCGAACTCATTGACATCACTGAAAAGGTGCGGGAAGCCATATCTAACGCGGAGATAAAAAACGGTATATGCGTTGTTTATGTCCCTCATACAACAGCCGGCGTGCTCATAAACGAAGGGGCTGACCCGTCAGTTCAAAGAGATATCGAGAAAACATTTTCGAGACTCATCCCTCATCAAGGCGACTACAGACATTCGGAAGGAAACTCTGACGCTCATATCAAATCCGTTATGACAGGCGCATCACAATCCGTCATCATAGACAACGGCATGCTTCTTCTCGGGACATGGCAGGCAGTCTTTTTAGCTGAATTCGACGGCCCGAGGCAGAGAAAAATCATCATCAAGATAATCGGTGAAAGCCGTTAGCAAGCCTTCGGCGAATTTCCGTGTTAAAACCCGATACAGACCTCTACTTTGTTCTTCCCTTTATTTTTTGCCGAATACATTGCCGCATCGGCTAATCTGACGATATCCTCAAAATCATCCATTTCCTTAAGCTGAACAGGAGAAAGGCTGCAAACCCCGAGGCTTATTGTTACATCGGTCTCTCTGCCGCCGCCTATCTCTATTCTGAGAAGGCTCACAGCCTTTCTTATCCTTTCCCCAAAGGAGCGGATGCCTTCCATATCAAGCTCGGGCGACAGAATAACTATCTCCTCCCCGCCGTAACGGACGATGATATCCACCTCGCGGCAATTTTTTTTAATCGTATCGCAAACTGTCTTCAGTATCAGATCACCGGCATGATGGCCATAAGTGTCATTGACGGCCTTGAAGTTGTCTATGTCTATCATCGCACAGCCCAGAGGCCTTCCGAACCTCTCCGCCCTCTTCGCCTCTTCATTCAGATGTGAAAAGAAATACCTTCTGTTAAAGAGCCCGGTCAGGTCATCGGTAACCGCCATCTCGCTTATTTTTCTCTGTGCTTCTAAATTTTTTCTCATAAGATTAAATACCATGAACCGTACTATGACGAGAAGAACGGCGGATATCACAACCCCGAGCAGAATGATAATGTAGTTGTTATACTTGAGCATCTTCTCGGTTTCATCGATATTGAACTTGACGCTGATGCCGCCCCGTACCTCACCGAATTTATAACCCTGCTCTGCGTGGCATTCAAGACAGGACTCCTCAACATAGAGCGGCGCCATATACCTGTAATACGTCTTCCCGTCTGTCACTTCCTTTTTGTAAATTTCCTCAACGCCCTTCTCAAAAAAGGTTAACGCCTCTCTCTCAAACTCATCTGGCTTGTTCTCGGGATTCAGGGGCTTAAGGCTCGTTATGCGAAAGGTTGACATCCCGTATTTTGCCGCTATCTCGGATATCTCCCTCGTCATTAGCGCCGGGTTTTTTTTGGTGAATATCTTTCCGTCAGCGGTTTCGATATCGGGATTCTTCAGATAAGGATTTGATGTGACACCCTCTTTTTTCTCCACGTAGATCCCGCCATAACCGGAATTCCACCTTCTCGCAAGAAGGATATTGCTGAAAGAGGTTTTAGCCCTCGCCTTGAGTTCCTCGTCAATAAGTTCATTGTTTCTTATATAAAGCCCGTAGAAGATGCCGGTTATTATCAAGATAATTACAATGGTTATATTAATAAAGAATACCCTGTAAGTCTTATCCGGCGATAATTTTTTATATTTATCAATCTCTTTCATTACTTATATTTTACATGCTTTCACTTTATTTTAATTTAGTTGTTGTATCTTATCTTCCATATAAGATACAAAATATTTATAATAGAACCAACCGTGTTATAAGGAGGGCTGATTTGAATAACAAAGTGGATATATGCGCCGTATGCGCATGGAGGGCCGACTGCAAAAAAAAATTCTCCATAAGCGGCAAAGACATGAGATGCCCTGATTTCAGTAGAGATATAAGTATAAAGGAAAAACCGGCTGAGGCTGCGAAGAGCGGCAATGATTCCAAATAGGCAAAAGCCTATTCAGCGGGCGTTGATGGTTCCGGTTCAGATTGAATATTCACGATTACTTCCCCCTCTTCATAATCAGAAACAGAGGAAATGGGTTCAGGCTCATCAGCTTCAAAGGCTTCTCCGCCTTCCCGGTAAGCGGCAATCCCGGGGTCAAGGCTTTCGCGGAAAGGCAACTCACCTTCTGTTTCCTCAAAATCTTTCAGCGTGGGAAGTTCTGAAAGGTCCTTAAGGCCGAAATACTGCAGAAACTCCTTCGTCGTGGCATACATCAGAGGCCTGCCCGGCACCTCTTTTCTGCCGAGAATTTTGATAAGCTTCCTCTCAAGAAGCGTCTTTATTACGCCGTCTGAGTTCACGCCCCTGACAGCCTCTATCTCAGACTTGATTATAGGCTGCTTATAAGCGATGATCGAGAGTGTCTCAAGAGACTGCTGTGAAAGTTTTGCGGGGATGGCGGTCGCGATGAGCTTCCTGACCCACGGGGCTGACGCGGGATTAGTCACCATCTGAAGACCTTCCCCGACCTCAACGACCATCAGGCCTGAGTTTCTCAGGGAATAATCGCTTATGAGTTCGTCCGTAAAATTGCGGAGATCTTCTTTGCTCACTTCAAGAATCTTGATGAGAGTTTCCTCATTCAGTGGCTCCCCGGCTATAAAGAGGAGGGATTCAAGAACTGATCTCTTTTCGTTGTTTTCCATTATACTGACTAAGAGACCCTTTTAAGATGCCTTCCGAGCGGATGCTCTTTAACCACATCCGAAGCAGAGCCGTGGGTCAATATTTCGATTATCTTTTTGAGAGATTCCTCTTTGTACTTATAGATATCCGAAACAGGCACCTCATTGGGAAAGCGGTTATTGATAAACCTCGAAACATGTTTATAGTTAGGAAATCTCGAAATAAAGAGCATCCCCCTGAAAATCTTCTTGTTCGTCTTGAAGGAGAAAAAAACCCTCTCAAGCATCTCCTCCAAAACAGGGTCATGCCTCTGCTGAATCTCGTCGTCAAGGCTCCTGAGTTCCCTCCTGTACCTCCTGTCCACCAGACTCTCCGCCTTTATCTCTATTATTGAGTGGCTGAAAGGGAGCCATGACTCCGAGAGATTGTGGACTACGGTGTCTGCGGAAAGATGAGAGAGATAACCGTAAGCAAATGCTTTCTGCCTTGCGGTTTTCGCAGCGTCAAGAAGCCTTAAACCAATCTCCCAACTGTGAGTGTTCTTGCCGCTTTCCTGGTATTTCCTGCCGACAATGATATCGGCGCTGAGGTTCCCATAGAGATAATCCTTGGCATTTTTTTTCAGAATGGCGTAAATGCCCGAAGGTACGGCGGCTATTCCCAAGTCAAGCACCTGGTGCCCAAGATATAAATGTGTGAGAGGCCCCCACGCGTCCGCAATCGAAGGGATAAGAAATAACGATAAGAAAAGACTGAAGATAAACATGTCATAATTAGTTTAAGGCATAACCTGTTAAAAAATCCACAATCCTTACTATCTTGAAAGTGGTCGACATTGACAAAAGATTAGTTTGGATATATGTTCTATGAATATTGAACCGGATTGTTTTTCAATATATTTTTTTTTAAATACTAATATGTTATTAACAAAAGGAGATGCTTTCAAATGAAAACAAAACCAAAAAGTAACCCTGGTCTCAGCGCCTCTGCCAACAAGAAGAAAAGCACGGCACTCTCAAAAAAAGAGGTTGGCGGTAGAATCAAAAAACAGTATTTAAAGGGCAAACCGGAATGCAAAGTAACTTTCAAACTGCCGAAAGAGGCGGCGGCGAATGCCAAATCAGTCTCGATAGTCGGCGACTTTAACGGCTGGGACGCGAATAAGTCCCCGATGAAGAGACTCAAAAATGGCGACTTCACGGTTAACATTTCTCTGCCATGCAATAATGAATACAGGTTCAGATATCTAATCAACAATGAAAGATGGGAGAATGACTGGTTTGCCGATAAGTACATACCCAACTGCTTCGGCTGCGATGATTCGGTAGTAGTGGTTTAAGATTTGAACACGGCGGAGTTAACGCCCCGCCGTGTTCTGCTTTCAGATGTTAGATATTATTGGTTACTTTGCCGCTGTCATTGCCGCGATCGCATCATTAATTATCTTGATGCCTTTCTGAGACTCGTCAACTGATTTCGTCAGAGACTCTCTTGCCATCTCGGGATTATGGAACCCGTCGGAATTCTCAGCCGTCCAGTATTCCCAGAGGATATGCGCCTTAAGATGCTGGTCCTGAGCCTGTTTGATAATCTCCGCGTCAAGTCCTGCTTTCTTTCCTTCAACAATCTTGTCAATGAGAGAGGACAGCCAGAACTCTGACTTTCTCATCTTGCCTCTGATATGTGCCTTGATGGAATCAATCGTATACTTAGCCTGTTCCTCAGTCCATTCAGGATGGCATTTGAGGCAAGTCTCTTTAATTTGTACCCTCGGCGTCACGGCAAAATGTGAGGTATAAGATTTCCCTGTCTTTTTGTCCTTGACCTTAGGCATATGACAACTGTCGCAGCCCGCGCCTGCCTTGGCGTGTTTTGAATTATAGAAAGTCTCTGCCTCGGGATGCTGCGCCTTCCAGAGAAGCCCTCCGGTAAGGGTGTGTTTAAAATCAAGAAACCCAACTTTGTTTACATAATGGTCATAAAGGCTGAATACATCCTGATATGGAAAATGGTTCGTCCTTCTGTCAGCCATTGTAATTGAGTATTTCGACGTATCGGGGTTCTTCGGGTCATAACCCGGATTACAGTTATATTCAACATGGCACTGCCCGCATTGAAGCTTTGTGTCATATTTATCAAGCAGGGCTATCTTTCTCGTAAAACCCCTCAACCCCATGTCTATGACTTTTATGCCTGTCCTGTCGGGGTCATTATGCCAGAGCGTATCGCCATCAGGCCTGGTGAGCGCATCGATTAATCCGTCTCTTACAATCCTCGGTTTTGCCGCGTGAGGGTCATGGCAGTAGAAACAGTTGAGCCCGTGCTGCAAGTCTTTTGCGACTTCAAAAACCTTGGACGTCCTTGCCCATTGAGCGCCGTCAAGTGGGTCTCCCATGTATGCCCATTTTAGAATCTGATCCTGAGATTTGCATTGCAGGCAGACCGGGTTTGCGGCGGCAGCGCTTTGAGGTATAAAGGCCTTATGTTCGGTGGCATCAGGGAACTTGTCTTCCAGCACATCCCACGCCTTGCCTGACTCAAGAATATACTCCCATCCATTCTTACCCTGGAACCTCCCTCCATAAGCCCTGTCGACAACGTAATGATCAATGAGCATCCGGTTGTGGCTCCTCGTAAGATTGTGCTCTTTTGTGAATCCGTGCCCCATCATAAGCTTGTCCCAGAAGGGATTTGGAGACCTGTTTGTAAGCTGTGATTTTTCATCACGCGCCGGCCTGTGATACGCTGTTTTCATAAAAGAATCATACTGGTCTTTATGGCACTGCCCGCATGCCTCCCATGAAGTGTCCGTAACAGGCCTGGTATCCGGTGACTGAACTTCTGCCTGCAAATGTTTATCCAGCCCCTTGTGGCAGTTTGCGCAATTTACCTTGGAATGTTTTCCCAGAGAGTGAAGCTCTTTAATCTGGTCGTGGCATTCATAGCATGTCCCAACCTTTACATCCTTCTCTTTTTGGACTGACTTCCCTGCGGCCGCCTTCTCATACTGTGCTTCGACGCCCGTATGATAAAAGCCGATTGTCATAACAAGCGCAAAGACCGCCGCAAACATTAAATAATGTTTTTGACTCATAACCCGTACCTCCTTTTAAAGAAAAAATGCAATTTGTCTTACTTTTGATGCCCCTATTTAAAATAATCTTACAATAAAATACAGAATTGTAAAGGAGACGGGTATGATATAGATCATAAAACAAGCAAGATGTTTTAATAATGGAATAAAATGGCGAGGTTTCGTGAAGGGAAACTACAATTCAATCCCTGTGATACTCGTTCTGCGCGGAAGAAACACCTTTAATAAGAACCGCTTTAAAAGCACTTACGGCTTTTTCGACTGTTTCTCTAAGCATCCTCGACTCGCTTTTGGGAAAGGGCCTCAGTACATAATCTTCCACCGGAATCCTGGCAGGCCTCCCTATCCCTATCCTCAGCCTGATAAAATCTCCCGTGCCGAGAGCATCCATTATCGAGCCGATGCCTTTGTGGCCACCTGAAGAGCCTGACTCTTTTATCCTGATAACACCCTTCGCAAGGTCGAGATCATCGTGAATAACGATTATTTTATCAATGCCGCTGAAACGGGCAAGCGCGCTCTTTACCGCGCCGCCGCTCCTGTTCATAAAAGTAAGGGGCTTTATCAGAAGAGCCTCTTCGCCCCCGATAACGCCCCGTCCGTAAGCATAACTTTCGGTTTTATTTTTTATTTTTACGGATGAGCCCGCGGCAAGCGCATCCACAATAATAAAGCCGATATTGTGCCTTGAGTTCTCATACTTCTGCCCCGGGTTCCCCAGGCCGACGACCAGCCACATAGCAGGAAATTAATCTTTCTCCGCCTTCGTCTTCTCCTTATCCTCGCCCTCAGCGGCCTTGCCTTTAGCCTTAAGCACCTCAGGCTCCTTGACCTCTTCTTCAACAGGAGCGGCTGCAACCTCCTCAGCCTTAGGCGAACTCACAATAAGCACGACCTTTCCGGGGTCAGAGACTATCCTTACGCCCTCAACAGGAGGTATATCGCTGACATGCAGGGAGTGCCCTATTCCGACATGTTCGGCGTTTACCTCGATCCCGTGAGGTATCTGTGTCGGAAGGCACTCTATCTCAATCTCTCTCATCTGAAGCTCAAATATCCCGCCTTCTTTGATGCCGAGCGGCTCTTTGGTGATGATTACCGGAACCGATATCCTGAGCTTTTCCTTAAGCGATATCTCGAGAAAATCCAAATGCAGAAGGCTGCTGTCCACAGGGTCCACCTGATAGTCCTTTATCAGTACCGGATGCTCGGTCATCTTATCATTTACCCTGCTGAGTTCCAGAGTTATAAGGGCGTGTTCCGCCATGCCCGCTTTCATAAGCTGGACCATCTCTTTTTTATCGAGATTTATGGGCAAAGATTTGCCGGCGCTGTATACTACGGCAGGCAATTTGCCGGCCCTGCGAAGGCTCCTGGCAGCGCCTTTGCCTTTATCCATTCTCTCATTCGCCTTTAATAATATCTTCTCCATTTTTAAAACCCTCCGTTATTCATTCAGCATGACTTTACGCTGAACGCGCATGATTATTTTTCTATTCAAAAAGCGAACTGACCGACGACTCTTCATATATCCTCTTTATCGCTTCACCGAGCAGAGGCCCGACTGAAAGCACCGTCAGTTTTTTGCACTTCTCCATCTTGCTGTCCATAGGTATGGTATTGGTGACAACGACCTCTTCGAGCACAGAATCATTTATTCTGTCGAGAGCAGGCCCTGATAATACGGCATGGGCGCAGGCCGCGATAACGCGTTTGGCGCCGTTCTTTTTTATGGCGTCGGCGGCCTGAGTTATCGTTCCGGCGGTATCTATCATGTCATCAAATAAAATCGCGTTCATTCCCTCGACATCGCCTATCACATTCATCACTTCGGATACATTGGCTTTCTCGCGTCTTTTGTCTATTATCGCAAGAGAAGCATTAATTCTCTTTGCGAAAGCCCTGGCGCGCTCAACACCGCCCGCATCCGGCGACACGACAACAGTATTCTCCGAGTATTTTTTCTTCAGATAGCTGGAAAGGACAGGCGAGGCATACAAATGATCAACCGGTATGTCAAAGAAACCCTGAATCTGCCCGGCGTGAAGGTCTATTGTGAGAACCCTGTGAACCCCGATTGCAGAGATGAGGTCTGCGACAAGCCTTGCGGATATCGGGACGCGCGGCTGTGCCTTTCTGTCCTGCCTCGCATACCCGTAGTAAGGGATGACCGCGGTTATCTTATTGGCCGAAGCCCTCTTCAAAGCATCTATCATCAGAAGAAGCTCCATGATGTTGTTATTGACCGGCATACAGGTGGACTGGAGAACAAAGACGTCAAACCCCCTGACATTCTCATTAATCTGCACGGTTATCTCGCCGTCGCTGAAAACAGACACAGCCGCGCTCCCAAGCTGAATGCCGAGAACATCCGCTATCTCCTGCGCGAGCTTCCTGTTGGAATTACCGGAAAATAATTTTATTCCCCGAGCCATCTCTCCTCCTGTTTTAATAAGCTGTAAACTTTCAGCCGTCAGCCGAATCTCAAAAAAAGACAACTGACAGCTTATTGCTGAAAGCCGTATTTCTGGTTGGGGCGGGAGGATTCGAACCCCCGAATGCAGGGACCAAAACCCTGTGACTTACCGCTTGTCGACGCCCCAAAAAAATAAACTCATAACTTTGAGTTCTAACTCTCAGTCTGTTATTGTTCTAACGGCCTCGGCCCAATAGCCTTTAAATAGTTTTACTGCGTCCTCTGCCAGTTCCATTGAGTCAAACACGCCGAAGACCGCGGAGCCGCTTCCGCTCATAAGAGATGCCAACGCGCCGTTTTCCAGCAATTTCTTCTTAATATCGGCTATTACAGGGTATTTCTTAACGGTTACAGCTTCAAGGTCATTAAAAAGGCCCCCTGCTATATCAGAGACCTCGGCCTTTCCGATTTTTCTTATAAAATGCCTGATATTATCCTCTTTATCCCATTTTTTTGTCAAATCGGGACAATGCCTTGCCCGACCCGCGCCTACTGATATCCCCGTGAGGCAATTTGAAAATTCATTATATGCCCATGAGGTAGAGACATCAAAATCAGGCTTAACAATAACAAGATTTGCCGGAACGCTTGCCCTGAAAGGAACAACTTTTTCTCCTCTTCCATATATATAACATATGGAATCATACAAAAAAAAGGGGACATCAGAACCTAATTCGCCGGCCAGATCAGACAACTCATTTAATGATAAACCCAGCGACCATAAACGGTTCAGCCCTGCCAGTGTTGACGCCGCGTCACTGCTGCCCCCTCCGAGCCCTGCCCCGGCAGGAATCCTCTTATCCAGTTCGATAAGCGCCCCCTTATCCACTTTATATCTGCCCTTAAGGAGGAGCGCCGCCTTATAGACGAGGTTATCTTCAGCCGGAATGCCGCAGTCAGCCTTCAGTATGAGATTGTTTGCCTTAGAAAATGAAAGCTTGTCATACAAACTTATCTTTTGAACTATGCTGCAGATCTCATGAAAGCCGTCATCGCGTTTGCCTTTGATGCCGAGGAGCCAATTTATCTTTGCGGGGGCACTGAGAGTGAACATAAGGCTAATCAGGCCTTGAAGAACCAGCTTCTCCGTGTTCCTTTATCTTTTCCTGCAACCTCTTTTTCGAACCGTCTTCCTTGTCAAGAAAATCAAGGGCTCTTTTCCATGATTCTGCCGCTGAAACGCGGTCATTCAGTTTAAGATAGACATCGCCGAGGTGCTCAAGCACGACAGAATCATCGCCCATGGTCTCGACAGCCTTCTTAATCTCTATGATAGCCTCCTGATACATCCCTTTTTTATAATAAACCCATCCGAGGCTGTCTCTTATATACGCGCTGTCAGGCTCAATAGAGATTGCCCTGTTTATAAGATCAAGCGCCTCATCAAGATTTATGCCTTTTTCCGCATAGGTATATCCCAGATAATTGAGCGCGTCAGAATGGTCGGGATTCAGTTGTATCGTCTTTTTAAGGTTCTCTATCATCTTCTCTGCCCTTCCCGTCTTTTCATAGACAATCGCGAGATAAAAGGCCATATCGCCGCTGCCGGGCGCGGCTTCCATCCCCTTCTTAAGCATCTCCTCGGCGCGTTTATAATCCTCTTTCTTCATATAGATATTGCCGAGATACAAATAAGGCCCGGGGTTCTCGGGCGAGAGCTCGATCAGTTTCATGAAATGCTCAACTGCCTCCGCGTCCCTTCCCATTTCAGCAAGTATTTTGGCAATTGAAAAGATGGTCTTTTCATTATCCGGATGGGCGGAATTGATGATCATCATCTCAGCCAGAGCTTTATCATAATCCTTTGAATTGAGATAGATGCCGGCAAGTATCATATGGATTTCGATGTTCTCCTTAAAGAGGCCCGCGCTGCCTTCCAGCAATGATACCGCCTTTTCTGTCATGCCGTTATTTATGTACATCATTGTGAGCTTTCTCACCAGTTCCATGCTGTGCGGATTGACTTTCAGCGCCTCTTCATAGACTGATACCGCCTTTCCGGTTTCGCCTGATTCCTCGTAAACGCCGCCTAAGAGCCAGTACGCATTCTCAGAAGAGTTGTTTATGGATATTGCTTTATTAAGTACAGCTATGGCGCTGGTATAATCCTTCATGGCCGCGTAAGCCCGCCCTATCCAGTACATGGCGGTAACATTTCCGGGTTCGATGGAGATAACATTCTCAAGAACCCTGATGGCTTCATGATAATCCTTCTTGTTGAGGTAGATAAATGAAAGGTGGATATAAGGCGTCGTCTTTGAAGGATTAATCTTTACAAGCCGTTCATATGCTTCGCGGGCGGATTCGTAATCGCTCTTTTCCATATACAGGCTTCCCATAAGCAAAAGCGCAGGCTCATAGTCAGGATTCCCTTCAAGCACTGTTTTAATTGCCGCGAGGGCGTCATCTACCCTCTTAAGGCTCACATAGAGTTCAGCTTTTTCAATCATAAGATAGGCTGAATCACGGTCTTCATTCGCAGCCGATTCCATAAACTTTAGCGCTTCTTCATAGTTGTATGAAAGCCTTGCGTTTTCGGCGAGCATATAATAATAGGAAGCGAGTTCGGAAAACTTTTCAGGCGGCGCGGCAGCGGATGAAACCGGCGCTCCCCTTGAAAGCGAACACGAAGCAAGGGCAATGACTGAAAGAAGCGTGATAAAACATCTAACCATGCGCATAAAATTTATTATGACACAAATGCTTTTGATAAACAATTTGGGATTTTTCAAAGACCGGGGCATGAAAACGGGGAAAACCATGTTGATAAATAGCGAGTGAACATGCTACATTTTACAGTTCATGAAAGACCTTTTTAAAAAATTCAGTAACACAGGAGTGCTTGTTATCGGAGACCTTATGGTTGACCGGTACATATGGGGAGCGGTAAGGAGAATATCGCCCGAGGCCCCAGTCCCTGTCGTGGAGGTCTCAAACGAGAACATGAAGCTCGGCGGCGCGGCCAATGTCGCGCACAATATCAGTTCTCTCGGAGGGAATGCATTCATTACTGGAGTAATCGGCAATGACAACACCGGAAATTTGCTTGCCGGCGAGCTTAAAGCAAAAGGCATCAACACGGAAGGCATAATCACCGACGATACAAGGCCGACAACCGTCAAGACAAGGGTCATCGCTCACAGCCAGCAGGTTGTGCGTTTTGACAGAGAGTCCAAATCATCCGTCAGCGGTTCCTTGACGTCAAGGATTCTCAAATACGCCGATTCATGCCTCCCGCACATTAAAGGAATAATCATATCCGACTACAGTAAAGGCGTGGTAACAAGGCGCCTTGTGAAAGAACTTGTTTCGCTGGCGCGGGGAAAAATCTTCATATCCGCAGACCCCAAGATAGGCCATTTTGATTATTACAAAGGCGTGGACATAATAACACCCAACATCAACGAAGCATCATTCGGCTCCGGCATAGAAATAATTGACGAAGAGACCCTTCTTGAGGCCGGCAAGATACTTCTGCAAAGGCTTAAATGCAGGTCAGTCCTCATCACAAGGGGCGACCAGGGCATGACCCTCTTTGAAAAAACCGGTGAGATAACCCACATACCCTCAATCGCGAGAGAGGTGTATGACGTGACAGGGGCCGGAGACACGGTTATCGCAACGCTGACTCTCTGCCGCGCCGCGGGGTTAAAACTGAAAGACGCGGCCATATACGCGAATCATGCGGCAGGCGCCGTAGTCGGAGAAGTAGGGACAACCGTCGTGACGCCAAATGATTTAATCAATAGTTTAAAAACAGGAGATAAAAAATGAGGCTTTCTGAAAGGGCAAAATTGATTAAACCTTCCCCGACGCTTGCGGTGGATGCCAAAGCAAAGGCGCTTAAGGCGTCAGGGCTTGATATCATCGGCTTCGGGGCAGGGGAACCGGATTTCGATACGCCTGAAAATATCAAGAACGCGGCCATTAAGGCAATAAAGGAAGGGTTCACCAAATATACGCCGGTGGGCGGAACGGACGAGCTTAAAGACGCGGTAATTGAAAAGTTCATCAAAGACAACAGCCTCAAATATGACAGGAATCAGATAATAGTATCATGCGGGGCGAAACACTCACTTTATAATATTGCCGAAGCGCTCTTTAACCCGGGCGACGAAATACTTATCCCCGCTCCTTACTGGGTCTCATACCCTGACCAGGCGCTGCTTAATGACGCCGTGCCCGTCCCTGTAATGACTGACGAGAAGAACTCCTTCATGGTCACGCGGGAACTGCTTGAAGAAAAGGTCACTAAAAAGACAAAGGCTTTCATACTCAACAGCCCTTCAAACCCCACCGGTCTTGCTTATGACAAAAAGACCCTCGAAATGATCGCCGACATGGCTGTCAGGCATGACTTTTACATCATCTCCGATGAGATATACGAGAAGCTGACATATGACGGCTTCCGGCATATAAGCATAGCCTCGCTGAGCAAAGAGGCTTTCGACAGGACCATTGTGGTTAACGGCCTCTCCAAATCACACTCAATGACAGGATGGCGCATAGGTTTTGCCGCCGGAAGTGCGGATATCATAAAAGCAATGACAAATATCCAGAGCCAGTCCACTTCAAACCCTGCGTCTATAGCTCAAAAGGCCTCTATCGAGGCGCTGAGAGGGCCGCAGGACTTTCTTCCGGTGATGCTTGCCGAATTCGACAAACGAAGAAAATACATGATGGAGCGGTTTGACAAAATAAAAGGGGTCACCTGCGTAAAGCCGGTCGGAGCCTTTTACGCATTCCCGAACGTGTCATATTATTACGGAAAGAAATTCAACGGCAAAACAATCAATTCCTCGCTTGACCTTGCCGATTATCTTATCGAAGAATCGAATGTGGCGGTTGTGCCCGGATCGGCCTTCGGCGACAACAGGTATATCAGGCTCTCATATGCGACATCGATGGATAATATCAAAAAAGGGCTTGACAGAATTGAAAGTGCGCTGATGAAGCTTGTGTAGTGAATTTGACGCATTTTGCAACGGATAAAGAGCCAAAACCGGCAAATGCCCCCGAGCTAATCACAAATCAACCCGTAAATTTTGCCCCTTTTGCGTCTTGCCAGGCAATACCAATTAAGAAAAAAAAAGTGAAAGATACTATAATATTAACAGTTTAATGCGAGAAACCAGAGTGCTTAAACAAATGAAGATAGAGGGTCTGCTCTTTGACCCCCGGACCAATATGTACATATTGATCCTCAGAGAGACCTCCGGCAATGACACTCTACCCATCTGGATCGGCAAGTCCGAAGCGGATGCCATTGCCCTTTCACTCGGCAAGATATCCACCCCGAGGCCTCTCACTCATGACCTGATAAAGAACATCATCTCCGGGCTTCAGATGAAGGTTACAAAGATCGTTATCTCTGACATAGTAGACAATACATACTACGCTGGAATATATCTCGACAAAGGCGGCGGCGAAGAGATTTACATAGATTCGAGGCCGAGTGACGCGGTCGCAGTAGCAACGAGAACGAATACTCCGATATTCGTAGATGACAGCGTGATCAAGTTTAAAAGCAATGACGAACTGGAAAACTGGCTTAAAAACCTTAAACCGGAAGACTTCGGAAATGTCATGTAACAGAATTATTATGACATGCTTATAAAGACCGAGGGCATCGTACTTAAAACCCGCAGATACGGCGAAGCAGACCTGATCGTAACTTTCCTCACCCCTTCAAAAGGAATTATCAACTCCTTTGCTAAAAGTTCCAGAAAAACCGGCAGCAGGTTCGGAAGCAGCCTTGAACCTCTTACATACTCAAAAATATCGCTCTGGGGAAAAGAGCAGTCAATGCCGAAGGTCACACAATCCGACATAATTGATTCCTTCCACGCCCTCCGGGAAAATTACAATGACTTTATAAACGCTTCACGGCTCGCGGAGATGCTGATATCTTTGACCCCTTCGGAAACTCCTGGCAATAAGGCATTCCCTTTCTTTCTTGACGCTCTCAAATTCCTTAAATCTTCCGGTGAGAACCCGAAAAACGCGTTGTACCTTGTAACGCAGATACGCCTGTTAGCGATGATGGGATACGCTCCGCGCCTTAAGAACTGCGGAAGATGCGGAAAGGAGGGGCGGCTCTTCTTCACCTCGGCAGGCTCCGTTTTATGCAATACATGCGCGCCGAAACCGGCGAAAGAGCCACCGCTTAAGATAAGCGGCAAGACAGCCACCTTCTATATTCACTGCATTGAATGGCCTGTAAAGACCATAAGCCGCCTCAAACCTCGGGAAGATGTCCTTTCAGAACTCTCCGGGCTTATTGAAAAGCATGTAAGCCATCTCCTGAGCAAAAGACTGATGACGTCTGAATATCTTGAAAATTCCATTGCATATTTTCCGGGGAGCAAGAGTTGTGTCACACCTGCCGCCGCTTCGCACGGAAAAAGGAGATAACCGAAGATGTGTGAAACCAATGTGTATGTGGATTCCGACGGGAAAGAGGAACTGTATCTTGAAAACGTGGACATAATCAGGCCGGAAAACGGGAAGATCATCCTCAAAAACCTTTTTGGCGAGGAACGCTCGTTTGAGGGGAAGATACGGGAAATCTCCCTTATGAAGCACAAGATAATACTCAAAAAGTGAGAATGACCCGAAATGAATTTTGCGCGCATCATAATACAGGAA
>JACQZE010000027.1 GCA_016207885.1 Nitrospirota bacterium
AGCGCTTCCTGCATGGTCTGCTGCACCAAGCTTCTGATCTTTGCTTTTACTTCTTCCGTCTTTGCAGGTTTCTCTTTCTTCATTTGCCCACCTCCTGTGTTTTGATAAGTTTATCAATTTACACAGTTCTGTGGACACTCCCAGTTTTAAGGATTAAACGCTTCACTTTGATTTAAGAATATGCCTTATCTCTTCAATATCAATCCTCATCTGTTCCGCTAATTCTTCAAAACCTGAAAACTTCTTCTCATCTCTGATGCGTTTAATGAATTCCACCTTTATATCTCTGCCTACTATCTCATCATCAAAGTCAAAGATATGTACTTCAAAGCTGGGCTTCATCTGCATGAATGTCGGATTGAAGCCGATGTTCGCAGCTCCGCCGAAAGATTTTTTGTCGAGCTTAACCTTTACGGCATAGACCCCGTCCATTGGAAGCAGTTCATTGGATGTAGAGATATTGGCGGTCGGGATATGAAGGAGCGCCTTGCCTCTCTTTGCTCCCTCGATGACGGTTCCTTCTACCGAGTAGTGCCTCCCAAGAAAGAGCGGAGCCTCATCTACTTTGCCTTTTGCGATGAGGCTTCTCACCTTTGAACTGCTGAGCGTTATATTGTTGTATGTGATATCAGGTATGGATGTCACCTTGAAGCCGTATTCATTGCCAAGCTCTTTAAGCATTTCGGGACAACCTTTCCTGCCTTTGCCGAAGCGGTAATTGGCGCCTATGAATATCTCCTTCACGCCGATGGCATCCCAGAGGATGTCATGCACAAAATCCTCTGCCGTCATATGAGAGAACTCTTTTGTGAAGTTCGCGCAGATCAGCACATCTATCCCGTATTTCTTTATAAGTTCAGCCTTACTCTTAAATGGGGTAAGGCGGCTTGGCGCTCTTTCAGGCGCTATCACCCGTAAAGGATGCGGCTCGAATGTGAATACGATGGATGTCCCCTTCTTTTTTATGGCCTTATCAGTGATCATTTTGAATATCGATTGGTGGCCGAGATGCACACCGTCGAAGTTGCCTATGGTAAGCACAGGGTAGGGGTACTTCTTTTTTATATGCTCAATCCCGTCAATGATGATCATGTTTGATAGTATAACGCATGTCAGCTTTTATATGCCGCCTTAAGCTGGCCGCAGGCTGCGGATATTTCCGAGCCCTTGCTCTTTCTTATGGTAGCCGGAAGGCCGCCTTCTAAAAGTATCTCCTGAAACTGATGTATCCTGTTTCCCGACGGCTTATTCATTGCCTTGCCATCTGACGCGTTATAAGGGATAAGGTTGACCTTTGCCCTTATGCCCTTGAGCAGTTTCACAAGCCTTGCCGCATCCTCATCCGAGTCGTTCAGCCCGTCTATCATTACATATTCAAAGGTGATCCTCCTCCTTGGCGCCAATGTAAATTCACGGCAGGCGTTGAGCAGATCTTTGATAGGATATGTTTTATTCACCGGCATTATTCTGTTCCTGACCTCGTCTGTAGTCGCGTTAAGAGAGACTGCGAGGTTTACGCCCGGGCCTGTTTCACCAAGCTCAAATATCTTCGGGACTATGCCGGCTGTTGATAGTGTTATCTTTCTCTTTGAATACCCCATCAGGGAGGTAAGCTTCCAAAGCGCGGCATTCACCTCTTTGAAATTATTAAGCGGCTCGCCCATCCCCATCAGGACGATATTGGTAATATCCTGTTCATCTTTTTTGTCTTTAATATCAGCGTTAATATATTTTTCAAGCGCTATCACCTGGTCAATGATCTCATGTGATCTGAGGTTTCTTATGAAGCCGAGTTTCCCGGTCGTGCAGAACGCGCACTTCAGGGCGCATCCTGCCTGCGATGATATGCAGATGGTATATTTCCCTTCTCCGTGAATATTCGGGATGAGCACACTCTCGATCGTCTCGCCGTCTTCAAGTTCAAAGAGAAATTTGCTTGTGCCGTCTTTGGCGATTTTTTTATCAAGAAGCTTCAGGCTGCTTATAAAAGCCTTCTCTTTAATCTTCTCTCTGGTCCCGGCCGAAAGATCGGTCATCTCATCAATAGAGGCGGCGTGTTTTTTGTATATCCAGTTAATGACCTGCTTCGCCCTGTAAGGCTTTTCGCCTGCCTTTTGGATAAAGAGGCTCATCTCTTCTTCGGATAACTGTTTAAGATTTTTCTTCATAAATAATCGCGAAATATGTTATTTTGATATATTATATAATTCTATTTTATTTTATTCGGGAGAACGGGCATGAAATGCAAAATGGAAGAGCATAAAAAGTTTTGCAACTGCACCTACAAAAACTGTGAGAGACGGCTGAAGTGCTGTGAATGCCTTCATTACCACAGAGAAAAGATGCAGCTTCCCGCCTGCTACTTTACGAATGAGGCGGAGAGGACATATGACCGCTCTGTCAGCAACTTCTTCAGAATGCTGAATAACTGAATAATAGCCGGTGTGGTGGAATGGCAGACACGACAGACTCAAAATCTGTTGGGAGAAATTCCGTGGGGGTTCAAGTCCCTCCACCGGCACCATCTATGAGTTTTTGCCGCAATATTTTCTTTTGAATAATATTATGTGACATGAATTGTCCGGGCAATTGAGGGGTCAATGTATTTATTGGATCTGCTTCAGGAGTGGGCGAAGAACAATTTAGATATTATCTTCTTTATCTACGGGCTCGGCTTCCTGATGATGGGTATCACCATCCTTGTCCATCCCAAGAAAGGGAGCGAGTTCAGGATCGCTGACTCTATATGGCTTCTGGCAGCCTTTGGTTTGACCCATGGCTTGAACGAGCATCTCGACATGTGGGCATTGATAAAAGGCAGGCACGTTTTTCTTGATTTTGTCCGATGGTACATCCTTGTAATCTCTTATATCTTTTTATTTGAATTTGGAAGGAATCTTATGCTCATGGATTCACCAGGCACTTCCATGTGGCAAAAACGGGCAGCTAAGTTTTTCGGTTGGTGGAACACTCCTCTTATCGCTGCGTTTATAGTGTTTCAAGGCGTATTCTCGTCTGATTTCTGGATGATCGCCAGTATATGGACAAGATATCTCTTCGGTTTTACAGGCAGTTTTATGATCGGTTTCGGTCTTTTTACCTACTACAAGGATAATGAGCTTATCTTAGGGCCGCTTCATGTAAAAAAATACTTCTTTATATTCAGCATGATATTTTACATATATGGTGTTTTGGGCGGACTGGTTGTGCCTAAAAGCGATTTTGCGCCCTCAAGCTGGTTAAATACAGAATCATTTTTTGAGGTTGTCCATATACCGGTTCAGTTTTTCCGTGCCATTTGCGCTCTGACAGCGGCGTGGGCGGTGGGTGGAATGCTTCAGATATTCAACTGGGAGATAAGGACAAAACTTAAGGTATCCCGTGACCGTCTCAGGAAGATGATATTCAAAATATCAAAATTGGAAGAAGACGAGAGAAGGCGGATTGCCGAGGATCTGCATGACCATATAGGCCAGAATTTAGCTATCTCAAAAATAAGGTTAAAAACGCTTAAGGCGGCCCCGGCGTCTTCATCAGAAACGATTGATGATGTCCTGGCATTGATTGATGAATCGATAGCATATACAAGGTCTCTTACGTTTGAACTGAGCCCTCCGATCATTCATCAATTGGGGTTTGTTCCTGCCGTAGAATGGCTCGCTGAGCAATTCAGGAAAAAGTACGGGCTTGTTACAGAGGTCGTGTCAGAAGGAGATGTTCATGATATCGGCGGAGAAAAGAGCATACTCCTTTTTAAAACTGTCAGGGAACTCCTGCACAATATTGTCAAGCACGCGCGTGCCGGAAAGGTGGTGATCAGAATAAAGAAAGATGACAAAGGGCTCTGTGTTATAATTGAAGATGACGGCATAGGATTTGACGCAGAATCTATTAATGATTATGGGAAAAATGACAGCGGGTTCGGGATATTTAATATACAGGAGAGGATAGCTTTTTTTAACGGGACTTTTAATATAAAATCTGGAATATCAAAAGGGACGAAGATTGAAATAATTCTTCCTCTTGGGCATAATTAAAAAAAACATGACTGATACGAATAAAAAAATACTCATTGCGGATGACCACAAAATAATGCGAGACGGCCTCCGGATGCTTCTTGAGAAGCAGGAGGATTTCAAGGTTATTGCAGAGGCCGGGGACGGCAGATCCGCAGTCAGAATGGCGCTGGATCTTTCTCCGGATCTTATTGTGATGGATGCTTCAATGCCCGATATGAATGGCATTGAAGCGACTCGCCAGATATTGTCGAAAGATACCAGCATAAAGATAATTGCATTATCGATGCACTCTGAGAGGCAGTATATCATTGAGATGCTCAAGGCCGGGGCTCAGGGTTATGTTCTCAAGGATTGTGCATATGATGAATTAATTAATGCCATCAGGTCGGTTCTGAATGATGTGATGTATCTTAGCCCAAAGATTTCAGATGCTATTCTCACTGAATACATCAATAATGTGCCGTTTAAGAATATCACCGCTTTCTCTTCCCTTACAAACAGGGAAAGGGAGGTCTTGCAGCTTATCGCCGAGGGCAATACCACTAAAGAGATAGCCGGTCTCCTGAATGTCAGCGTAAAGACCGTAGAAACACACCGCCAGCAGTTGATGAATAAGCTGAAGATCCACAGTATAGCAGGCCTTACCAAGTACGCGGTTCGTGAGGGCCTGACCTCTTTATAATTTTTCTTTTGTAAGTGATTTTCCTCTTCAACTGGGTTATTTTTATCAATAAGGCTTTGATTTTCTAAGGTAATCCATCTTTCGATAATCAGGTAATCTCCCGATACAGTTTTGTCTATTTGTTTTGTTATTCTTTTAATATGATTTTTGATGCATTGTATCTAATTGTAATTTAAGAAAAAAAATCACATCTATGACGTGGCTAATCGGTACGGTTTATATGATTTTATTTTGGCACTGCATTTGCTTTATATAATATTATGTTTAATAAAAATTACATAAATTTCACTATTACCGCGTCAGGTTTAGTCCTGATAATTGCCGTAACCGCCTTTGCCCTTGATTATCCTCATTCTCCGTCGAATTATTATGATTGTCAGACCTGTCATGATTTCTACAGCACTAATCCATATCTGATGACTGACTGGACAGGTAGTTATGTTATGCAGGATGATGACGACACGCCTTTAAACCATTTATGCCGGAGCTGTCATTATGACGGCGGGCCGACTCCGGCGCATGGGACACATTCATATCTTTCTCTCGGATATACGTCAGGAACGAGTCCTTACGGCCTATGGCAGGTCAGGTGCACGACATGCCATGACCCTCATTATCAGCAGCAGTTCAGCAAGTACAGGACAACAGGGGAACAATACTGGATAGTGAAACTGCTTGTGGACACGGTGACGGTATCCGCCACATCCTCGACACTTAAGGCGCAAGGCGCTCCGAACTGGACAACTGACGCTTACAAGAACATGAGGGTAGTGCCGAATGTCAATGCGAGATATCCTGTCGCATACAAGATAATCGGCAATGATACGGACACATTGACGATAAAGGGGCAGGTTACAGGTGTTGCCGGCGGCGATACATTTGCTGTGATATACGGCAAGCTTATCAGGTCTCAGATAAAGCTTGATGACATAGTTAATCCGATGTCATCGACTGCAAAGACAGGGTTAAAGAAGGTGAAGTTATTCAGGGCAACTGGGAACAACTCCTGCATAGACGGCGACAATGTTTATGATGGGGTCTGTGAGGTATGCCACACAAATACGGATTATCACAGGAATAATTCTGGCGGCAACCATAATCATAATCTGGGGATTCATTGTACCGATTGCCATAGTCACAAAGGCGGGTTTCAGGGCGGCGGCACGACCGGCGGGCATCCATCGCATCTCACTGCAGGGCAGGGCCCCCACCTTACATGCGCAGCAGGAGGCTATGGCTGTCATGGAACCTATGTTCCAAATTCAACATCCCCGCTTTTTGCGGACGGCAGGGATATTGATGAGACCGGCGTCTGCGACATCTGCCATGGCGGAAGCGACGGCGGAGAGATGGCAAAGACATATTGGCCCGAGCTTCCGGGCACATGGGCATTTGAAAAAGGAGAGAACGTATTTTGCGGCAGCTGTCATGATGTTACACAGGGCAAGACACAGGCTGACGGAGGGGGAGACACGGCGCCGAATGTCATGGGTGATGACAATGTCACAGATGACGAAGACAACCCTACATATGGATTTTTGGTAACAGGGCACGGAAAGTCATTCGGTAATTATCAGAAGCTTTCATGGCAGGATACATCGGCAAGCGGAAATCCGGCGGCAAACAGGCAGTGCAGCTCGTGTCATGATGCGGCATCCCAGCATTTCAACAATGCGGGCAAGAGGCTGAAGGCAGGTTATGAGAATGACAATAACAACAGCAATTGCAGGCAGTGCCATGATCCGGGAACCGCGGCTGCGGC
Organism: Nitrospirota bacterium; assembly: GCA_016207885.1. Taxonomy (NCBI): domain Bacteria; kingdom Pseudomonadati; phylum Nitrospirota; species Nitrospirota bacterium. Next base: position 6,464 of record JACQZE010000027.1, read on the forward strand.
AAATCCCCGGTGGTATACGACCTATGCCGCTTATCAGGATTCAGCGCACAAGAATAAAAAATGCTCTGACTGTCATGATGTGCACGGGAATTCAGGTAACAATAAGGGTATGACAAAGCTGAACCAGGAATCACTGTGCAATCAGGCAGGCTGTCACTCCGGCGCGGGCGGACATCCAGGAGTCGGCTCAACATCATTTACTCATAACAGCAAAAATTACACCTTGGAGTGCATCTCCTGTCATAACGTGCATATAGTCACAGGCACATACGCACAAGCTGACCAGAACAAGAGCCCGGTGACAAAATTTTCTGATAACACCAATGTATGGGGCGATGCAGATGGCGAGAAGATGAATGCATACGCGGGAAGCGGCACATACCGGAAGCCGAATGGCGAGTCATTCACCGGGGACCAATTACCTGATTACGCTTCCTTCTGTACAGATTGTCACAGTCAGAGCGGGAGCGCGCCTTTTGGCATAAACTGGGATGGTGACCCGCATGGCAGGCAATCAGCCAATCAGCCTAACGGTTACGGAACCTGTCCGAACTGGTTTGCGTGCGGCCAGGCATTTGGATGGAATGGTGATGATTGCGTCGGCACTCAGTCACAATGCTGGCCTGTTACGCCAAGAGGCGACGGCGACCAGCTATTTTCAAAATCGGCTTATACCCATACAGACAGGGTTGCAGGCGCTAACTTTACTATGTCCTGCACGGATTGCCATACAGGGCATGGTTCCGGATCTCTTGGCAGGCCGAATGTCAATGGTGGTTCGTTTACTTCAAGCTGGAACAGTATGTGCAACAACTGCCATTATTATTACAGCGACTGGCATGCCGGCATGTCGTGCGGAAGTGCCAGCTGTCATATAACGAATTCACCTCACCGGGCTTCCAATATGTCAGGCTCCGGCGGCACAAGAACACATACTCAGGGGCTGGTGCTGGATTATCGTTTTGAAAACGACTTGAAGGATTCAGGAGGTTGGCAGATAGACGGCAAATGGATGGATGACATTGCCGGTTCATATGTATCCGGCAGATCCGGACAGGCTGTAGAACTTGGCGGCGGGAAGAGCATTCAGGCTGGCACGGAAAACGCCAACTGGTCAACAGATGACGGTTATCACGGCACGTGGAAATATACAGAGATGAAATTCAACACAACTCTTGAGGCATGGGTCTATCCGGCAGACAATGCCGCCAATGAGTACATTATATATTCCAAACACACCGGTTACAATGACGGAGGTTATCAATTCGCACTTAGAAAATTCAATAATACCTTGAGAGCGGCCTTAAACATAACAGCTGATAATAACGGATTTACGCAAGGCGGCAAGACAGGCGCGCGAGGGGCTTACAGTTCGGTTGCCATTCCTTTGAACACATGGACACATGTGGCTGCAACATTTGACACAAACGGGCCTGACAAAGACCCGGTCAACCCGTCAGTCGGCCGAATCAGGATATTTGTAAACGGCGAAGACGTCACAACAAGTAAATCATCAGGCATTGATTCACAGCCGGGCGCGGGCGAAACTTCCATTTATGCCTATTCTGAGAACAGCCCGTGGAATGAGGCCATTTGCTACGGCGGCAGCTGGTGCGCTTCAGAGTTTGCAATCGGGGGATTCGCCGGATGGCAGAATGAGTTCATAGGCAGGATTGATGAGGCAAAGGTCTGGAACATCACAAAGGATCCGGCATATTTCACATCTTATGATTCGCAGTCCGGCCCGTACATAAGCACTGTGGAAGGAACTGTCGGGACAAACCAGTTAACAGTTACATTTTCAGAGGGCGTGTATACAAATACCGGCTCGTCAGGCACTCTTGTTGCAGGGGACTTTACATTTATTGATACAGATAACGGACGCACAATAACCGGTGTGACGCATACAGCAGGAAGCTCGACAGCGGTGCTGGTTTTCAGTTCAGCGTTTGATGACACAAACGATTTTGGAGTTGACACTCTCGCGGCGGCAAGTAATCAGATATTTGACAATTACAGCAATTCAGCCGCTGTGACAGCGGTGACTATGGAAATGACCGCGACTTGCCCGAGCGGGCAGGTGACAATAAACCTGAACGAGGCATCCGGCAGCGCCTATGTGCTTGACACGCAGAGTGTGTTGTCCGGAAAGATCTACGGAACAGGCACATTAACAGGCAGTGAATATTCCGGAGACGGCAGCAGCAGATACATAGATTTTGAGAACAACGACACGTGCATGCAGGCTACCACCGCTATGACATTTGAAGCACGCATCAAGCCTGCTGGCATAGTGTCTGACGGAAGTAACTATATAAGACGTATATTGGCAAGAGACGGCGGCGGAAATTATCAGATATCACTCTGGCGGAACAACTCCACTACAGATGAGGATCCGCCAGATAATGTAGTTATGACAGCACTGTGGGTAAGGCCTGAGGACACGCACGGCGGCAATTCATGGAAGGCTGTACTGACTGATTTCAACACATGTCCCATAGTCAATGATAAATGGTACCAGATAAAGGCTGTCTGGAATTCCGGTGTAATTGGCGGCATGCCTGCAAGTATATACATTGACGACCAGGGCGTTAACGGGGATGATGCGGGTGAAAGCTGGGCCGGATACATCAACTGCACCGACTCTGACCAGTCACAAATGCCGACTGTCAGCGAGGTATTTGAAGGCGATGTTATCAGTCCGACAGACGGTGATTTCCTTATCGGCGCCAATGTGAGCAATCACGCCAATAATGTTTTCTGGGGATTGATAGATTGGATCAAATGGAAAGACAGTATTGATTAGCAGGGAGAATTACTTTATATTTTTTATAAACGGATTAGCATTTCCTATTTCTCATAATGATATTTATATAACATAATTAAATCAGGAAGGTTGAATAACGTGAGCAATAAATACATATTAAGATCTATCATCATATCTCTTGTGATATTTGCGACAGCGTTATTCTCTTTTGCGCTTGATTATCCGCATTCTCCGTCGAACTATTATGATTGCGCGACCTGTCATGATTTCTACAGCGTTAATCCATATCTTATGACTGACTGGACAGGTGATTATGTTATGCAGGATGATGACGACACTCCATTAAATCATTTGTGCCGGAGCTGTCATTATGGCGGAGGCCCGGCGCCTGCGCATGATACGCATTCCTATCTCGGAGTAGGATATACGACATCTGCCACCAGCCCTTACGGAGGCTGGCAGGTTCGCTGCAGCACATGTCATAACCCTCATTACCAGCAGCAGTTCAGAAAATACCGCTCTACAGGAGAAGAATACTGGCTGGTGAAAATGCTGGTGGATGCGGTGACTGTATCTGCTACCTCATCTACTCTTAAGGCGCAGGGGACGCCGAACTGGTCAACTGACGAGTATGTGGGGATGATGGTTGTGCCGAACGTCAACGCAAGGTATCCAACCGCGTACAAGATAACGGGGAATGATTCTGACACATTGACGATAAAGGGGCAGGTCACGGGAATTTTAAGCGGCGACACATTCGCGGTGATATACGGCAAAATAATCAGGGATTTGATAAAGCTTGATGACATAGTCAATCCCATGTCATCGACTGCGAAAACAGGGTGGAAGAGGGTGAAGTTTTTCAGGGAAACAGGGGATCACTCCTGCGTGGATGGCGATGCGACGTACGACGGAGTCTGTGAGGTATGCCACACTGAGACAGATTATCACAGGAACAATTCGAGCGCGAATCACATTCATAATGTAGGCATACATTGTGTTGATTGCCACAGCCATAATGAAGGTTTTAAACATGGCGGCGGAACAGGGGTGGGTTGTGGCGAGTGCCACGGCCATGATTCAGGATACGGAGGAGTTACCGGAGGACAAGGGACTTATGTCAGCCATTCAAACCATACTGAAAACGATTCAGACGATCTCAGGGGGCCGAATGTAGGCTGCGGCACATGTCATGCTACGGACAACTTCCCGAACTTTGCCGATGGTGTGAGTTACGCCGATTATAAGTCAGGCGCTGTGATGACGACAGTCTGTAATCCCTGCCACAGCTCAGGCGGCACATATGACGGAGTAAGTGACGCTGCAGTTGGAGCAAAGAACAACTGGACCCGCATCGCCGATTCTGAAAGCCGCATTTATAAACCTAATGGCAGCCTTAAAGCAGGCAAAGAAAGGTGGTGCGCAACATGCCATGATGAGTCTCCGTCACAGATACAGAGTATAAATGCGCCAAATGTAATAGGTGATGAAGACGGAACATTCACATATGGAACAGGCTGGGGATTCTACAAGACCGGACATGGCTTGTCTTCAACTTCAGCATATCCCGCAAGCGGCGGTGTAACTGCGGGGGCAGGCAAGGGATGCCTTGACTGCCATGATTCAACTACGGTTCATATCGACGGAGATGCCAGAACCTATGATGACGGCGGCAGCAGCACAACCGATCCGGGTGTGTACCGCCAGGGTTACAGGCTTAAACGCATTGGCGGCCAGGAACCGATGCTGATACCGTGGCCGCAAAATACGGCGAACAGCGCTGATAATTACCTGCTGTGCGTGAGCTGCCATAATTCAGGGCCGTTTACAAGCTCTGTGAATATGAATACAAACCTGGTGACCGACGGGATCAACAGGCACGAATTCCATTTAACAAGAAATATCTACGCTTATGCGGCTGACTGGAGCGGCGGCAACACCAGCCTGATCAACTGCGTGGTATGTCATAATGTTCACGGCTCGACAAGACTCGCCATGGTCAGGGACGGAAAACTTGTCGAAAGAGAACCCGGATTGATGATCTGGTATAACAACGACGATATCGTAACTAATGACCCGAGCAACCCGAATCCTCCTCAGCCGCAGAACCTGCCGCTGTCAGCCAGTACCGGTACGATATGGCGCGGGCTGACGTCAGGAAATCTCTGTACGCACTGCCACGGCAGCGACAATACGCTTCCGGAGTACAGGACGCCGTTCCAGAATGTAGCTCAGGCGCCGACACTCGACTGGACAGGCGAGACTAATTATCAATCAGACGGCGTAAACCCGGGGAGCGCGGCTTCAGGAGGCACATTTACTTTCCGGGTCAAATACACGGATACCAACAACGATGCTCCAAACCCTGTTGAATTATGGGTGGACGAAGACGACAGCGGCACATATGAGGCCGGAGAAAAGTATGTCATGTCAGGAGTGGACAGCGGGGATACTATTTATACGAACGGCAGGATATATTCCAAATCGCTCTCGGTCGGCAGCGCAGGCGACAATACACTGAACTATCGATTCTACGCGTCTGACGGAACAAGTGATGCGACAGGCGCGCCGGCAAGCGGCGGTACTATTACGATCTTAAATAATCCGCCTGCTCTCACATGGACAGGAGAAGCTTATTTCACAGGTGACGGCATCCATCCGGACACCGGAGGCAGCGGCAGCAGTTTTGAATTCAGGGTGAACTACTCAGATACTGATAATCAATCCCCGTCCGCAATACAGGCATGGATAGATGCTGATGACAGCGGCACATACGAGCCGGACGAAAAATACGCCATGTCTGCAGTTAACGGCTCTGACAGCACTTACAGTGACGGTAAGCTTTACAATAAGACACTTACCCTCTCTTATGTCGGCGACGGGGTCTACAATTACCGTTTTTACGCGAGTGACGGGAGCGCGGACGCAACAGGCAGCCCGGCGTCAAACAGCACTGTAACCGTACTCTCATCGGCAAACAATCCTCCTGTTCTTGAATGGATTGCGGCATCATGCCTGACAGATGGCGTAAAACCTGCGACAGGCCCGAACAACGGGGATTTTGAATTTATAATTAAATACACTGATCCGGACAATCAGTGTCCTCCAGCTGCGAGCGATATCCAGGCGTGGGTGGATATAAATGACAACAGTTCTTATGAGCCGGGCGAGAAGTATAATCTGACAGAGGCCGATGTTTCAGACACCATATGCTCTGACGGCAAGCTCTATAACGTAACACGTACGCTTTCACTTGCAGGCGACAATGTGTTGAATTACCGGTTCTATGCTACCGATGGGACTGATACGGCTATCGGTGACCCGATATCAAACAGCGCTGTTACGGTTGTTGACGCGCTTAAGGTCAGAACATCAGGCGGCACAGGCTGGTACAGTTCCATACAATCGGCCATAGATGCTATTGACGGCGCCCATACGGTGCTGGTCTATGAAGGGACGTACAACGAGAATCTTATCTTCAACGGGGCGCTTGACGGCTCCACCACGGTCCGGTCGGTCTGCGGCGCTGACAGCACAATTATCAGCTCCACAGGGAATGTTGTTCTTACCCAGAATAACACCGGCAATGTGATTGACGGATTCAGTATTACCGGCGGGACGATCGGTTTATATATAAATGCGGCAACTGCTACTGTCACAAACAGCAAGATATACGGAAACATAAACAGTGCAGCCGCAGGCGGCGGTGTCTATGTCACTAATGCGGCATCAACTCTTACCATATCTAATTCTGAGATTTATTCTAATTCTGCCGCGAGCGGCGGCGGTATCTTTTATAACAGCGGGACAAATCATGTGATCAGCAATTCAATTATCCGGGACAACACCGCAACCGGAAGCGGCGGCGGCATTTATCCGCAGAATGCTACATTGACCATAACCAACTCAACGGTCAGGGATAACAGCGCTGTAAGTCATGGCGGAGGGTTCTACAATAATGCTTCAAGCGTTGACTTCTCCAAGTGTAAGATCACCGGCAATACATCATCTGCTCTGGGCGGAGCTATGTATCTGGCGAATGCCTCAGCATCAGCGGATCTCGAAAACTGTATTGTAACAAGTAATCAGGGGACTCAGGGCGGCATGATCTACACTAATGGCGGCACGGCAAACATCATTAACTCTACCGTTGCAGCCAATCAGGCAACTACCGGCAGCGGCGGCGCTTTCCGCACATCAACGACAAGCGCCATAACAGTAAGAAACAGCATACTCTGGAACAATATGGCTGCTACCGACGGACACCTCGCCTACTTCAACGGCGGCACATTAAATATAAATGATTCCGTTATCGCAAGCGGCGGAGACGGTGTCTATACTGATGCTCCTTATATGGAAGGCACAATGACGCTGAATATCAGCGGTTATACGTCTGAACATGATCCTTTATTTGCGGATGCGTCAAACGGTGATTACCATGTTCAGGCTTCTTCGGACGCCATAGACAATGCCAATGCGACGTATGCTCCTGCTGATGACATTGACGGCGAGAGCAGGCCCCAGGGCAGCGCTGACGACATTGGCGCTGATGAATATACTTCTGACTGGAGCGCTCCGGTGCTGTCGTGGACAGGCGAGACGAATTACGCAAGTGACGGGGTAAATCCGAATAACGCGGCAAGCGGGAGCAGTTTTGAATTCCGGGTCAATTATACTGACGCAGACAATGAAGCTCCGTCAGCGATACAGGTATGGGTAGATGAAGACGACAGCGGCACATATGAGTCAGATGAAAAATACAATATGACGGCAGTTGGCATTGATAATATATACAATGACGGTAAGCTGTATACAAAGACACTTACACTCAGTCATGCCGGAGACGATGCCTTTAATTATCGTTTCTACGCATCTGACGGTGCGGCAGACGCAACAGGTTCTCCGACGTCAAACGGCGTGGTTTCGGTAACAAATAATTATCCTGTATTGTCATGGACCGGCGAGGCTGATTACGCAAGTGACGGCGTGGATCCGAACATTAATGTGACCAGCGGCAGTTACGAGTTCAGGATCGATTATACCGACGAGGAAAATACAGCTCCTTCATTTATGGAAGTATGGGTGGATGAAGACGACAGCGGCACATATGAGCCCGGTGAAAAATACGTAATGACCGCAACTGACGGCGGAGATATTGATTACACTGACGGCAAGCGTTATGCGAAAACCTTGTCAATCAGTTACACGGGAGACGGCATACTCAATTACCGTTTCTATGCCTCAGACGGGACTGATGACGCAACCGGCGCTCCTGCGTCCAATAGCACTCTCACTGTCGCAAACGTCCCGCTGCTTTCATGGACCGGCGAGGCAAATTATATAAGCGACGGCGTAAATCCGAACAGCGCTGTAAGCGGCAGCAGCTTTGAATTCCGTGTGAGTTACACTGACGCGGAAAATGACGCGCCTACGTCAATCCAAGCATGGGTGGACGAGGACGATAGCGGCACATATACGGCAGGTGAAAAATATGACATGACCGCTGTGGATGGCGGAGATACAGATTACACCGACGGCAAACTCTATACAAAGACATTGCCAATAACCAAGGCCGGAGATAATACGTTGAATTACAGGTTCTACGCGGCTGACGGATCAGGAGAGGCTGCGGGCGATCCAACATCAAATAACACTTTAACTGTTACCAATAATATCCCCGCGCTTTCATGGACAGGGGAAACTAATTATGTGACAGACGGAGTTGATCCGAACAGCGGAGGAAACGGCGCTGATTATATCTTCAGGGCAAAATACACCGATGCTGATGATGAAGCTCCAGGCCCGATTGAGGTATGGGTTGATGAAGACGACAGCGGCACATATACAGCAGGTGAAAAATATTCAATGACGGTTTCCGGCGGGAACGGCGATTATACTGACGGTGAAGTATATACAAAGACGCTCGCGCTCTCTTACGCCGGAGACGGCGTTCTCAATTACAGGTTCTACGCCTCAGACGGGACAGACGCGGCAACAGGCGATCCGGTCTCTGATAATACAGTTACAGTGTCCTTATCAGCTAACAGCGCGCCTGCTCTTGAATGGTATGCCGGGTCATGCCGGACTGAGGGAGTGAGGCCGTCCACAGGGGCAGGCGGCGCGGACTTTGAGTTCTGGGTTGAGTACACGGACGGTGAAAACGATTGTCCGCCGACCGCAAACGACATACAGGTCTGGATAGATGAGAATGATAATACTTCATATGACGCTGGTGAGAAATATGATCTTACAGAGGATGATGCCGGTGATACGAACTGCGCGGACGGCAAGATATATAAAGTGACACGGGCGATATCATTTGCAGGAGACGGATCTCTTAATCACAGATTTTATGCCTCTGACGGGACAGACCCTGCAACAGGCACGCCGACTTCTGACAGCACAGTAAACGTTGTGAATACGGCCTATAAAGTCAGGCCGTCAGGCGGCACAGGATGGTACAGCACGATAGCGAATGCCCTTACAGCTTCTCCTGCTTCAAGCACGGTACTGGTTTACCCGAATGCAGATTTTACGGCAGCCACCTATGCCGGCGGCCTCTCCAATATTAATAAGACAAACCGTACTCTTCAGTCTGTCTGCGGCGCGGATCTGACGGTCATTTCCGGCGGAGGCACTGTTTATAACCTCCAGGGCAATGACGGCGCGGTCATTGACGGGTTCACAATAACCGGCGGGACTACATACGGCATTTACTCAAACAGCGATTCATTGACCGTCAAAAACAGCAAGATACATACGAATCCTACCGGCATACATCTGAACAATGGCTGTAATCCGGCAACTATACAGAACACATCCATTTACAGCAATACATCCTATGGCATAAATTCGCCAAGTGCTCTCAACCTCGTCAGCGTTACAAACAGCAATATATACAACAACGGCGGCGGCATCACCAACGGCCCGGGCATTAATCTGAATGGCGGTGCAGGAACACATATTATTACCAACGTATCGTTAACAGGCAATACGACTACCGGAAACGGCGGCGCGATTTACTGCGTCAACTGTGTTGTAACAATTGATAACAGCACCATAAATGACAACACAGCAGGCTCAGGCGGCGCACTCTACTTCCTGAATCCCAGCGTTAATGCAACCATTACTGATACCTTTATTCAGGGAAATGAAGCGACAGGCACGCTCGGCGGTGCGATCTACATGGGCAATGGCGCTGAGAGTCTGACAAACGTCATGTTAACAGGCAACAAGGCCAACACTAACGGCGGCGCCATATATATTAATGGCGGGACGTCCAATTGTCTGTTCTGTACCCTTAGCGGCAACTATGCCGGAGGTTACGGCGGCGCTCTTTATCAAAACAGCTCCACGCAGACTAATATCTGGAATAGTATCGTCTATAACAACGACGCTCTCAATGGGGGCAACTATAAACAGATTTTTGCGACCAGCCCCAGGTACACATATGTTGATGTCTATAACACATTGATCGATCAGATACCGGGCGCTAATATCAGCGGCCCGCCTGATCAGAGATCCAGCTATGAGAATATGGGCGGCAACCTGCATGAAGGAACAGACACTAATGAATTGCCGTATTTTGTGAACGGCCTGAATCCGGCTTCCGCACCTGCCACCGGCGGCGACTACCGCATCTGCGGAGGAGTTGACGATCCGGCAGGCTGCACCGCCGCCTCATATTGCATAGACGCAGGCAGTGGAAGTTATACGTCTGACCATGACATCTACGGCAGCTCAAGGCCTCTTGGAGCAGGATATGACATGGGAGCGCATGAGAAAGAGTAAGATGTCAGTCTGCTGATTACACAATAGAATAATTTAAGAATAAGTGAAGTTACCTTCCAGTGTCAGCACTGTTATTGCTACGCATTTTAACGTCCCGGTTAACTTTATAATTTTCCTGGTAAGCGATTTCCCTCATTAAATTGGGTCATATCAAATAGCTTTAATTGGCTAAGGCAATTACCCCCAGATAATCAGGTAATCACCTGATATGGTTTTTACCATTATTTCTGCTATAATGTTGTAATTATTTTTATTATTATAACTTATTGTAATCTAAGGGAAAAGTGTATAAAAACACTCTTGAGTTTTGCAAATATGATGTATACATTTTGGCAGAGTATTTGCTTGTAACATTATAATATGCGTAATTACAATAAGATAAAGCTCACCGTTATCGCATCAGGGTTACTACTGATGATTGCCATAACCGCTTATGCTCTTGATTATCCTCATTCTCCTGCGAATTATTATGATTGTACAACCTGTCATGATTTTTACAGCACTAATCCATATCTCATGACTGACTGGACAGGTGATTATGTTATGCAGGATGATGATGACACACCGGTAAACCATTTATGCCGGAGCTGCCATTACGGCGGCGGGCCTGCAGCAGCACATAATGTTCACTCATATCTTGGAGTTGGATATGCAACATCTGCCTCCAGTCCTTATGGGGGGTGGCAGGTGCAATGTTCGACCTGTCACAACCCTCATTATCAGGAGCAGTTCAGCAAGTACCGGACAACAGCGGATCAGTACTGGGTAGTGAAGCTGCTTGTTGATACAGTGACGGTATCTGCCACATCCTCGACACTAAAGGCACAGGGAACGCCGAACTGGACAAATGACGCATATAAGGACATGAAGGTTTTCCCCAACATAAACGCGAAGTATCCTGTTGCGTATAAAATAACCGGAAACACGTCAGACACATTGACAATAAAAGGCCAGGTTACAGGGGCTTCAAGCGGCAATACGTTTGCAATTATATACGGCAGGCTTATTCGCGGCCAGATATCTCTTGGCAGGATAATAAATCCTTTGAACGCAAAGAGCGGATTTAAGGCTGTCAAGTTCTTCAGAGACTCAGACAATAATTCCTTCTCGGACGGCAACGGTGTTTATGACGGAGTCTGCGAAGTATGCCACACAGAGACACAGCACTTTCAGAATGACGGAAGCTCCCCCAATCAGAATCATACAAATATAGGAGCGGTTGCGGGAACCGACTGTACCATGGCCTGTCATACGGCCGAAGCCGGGTTCAGGCCTTCATGTAATGTCTGCCACGGCTATCCGCCTGTTGTCAATACTGCAACCGGTGCGCCGGACGGTTTGGCAAATAACCCGGCTGTCACCGGGTCAATCACCGCGGGCGCGCATAATAAACACGTAAACATAAAATCATTTTCATGCAAGGTCTGCCACAATGGAAGTGCCGGCAGCGGCTCGACACATGTTAATAATAATGTAACGATAGGATTTTCACTTTTTGACGGCGCATATCCAGGAGGTTCATATGATGGCCAGACAACAGTGGATTATGACAGCAGCTCTGTAAATACGTCGGTATCGAATTCCGGCAGTAAGACCTGCAGCAATATCTACTGTCATGGCAGGCTTCCTGATGGAACAATTTGGGGCGGAGGGGCCGGCACAACTCCGCAATGGGACGGTTCGGCAGCCTGCGCCTCCTGTCACGACACCGGCGGCTCCCAGAGCGCGCTAAGCGGCAAACACCGCAAACATACTGACGAATCCACGTATGCTTTTGCATGTGAAAAATGTCATTACGAGACTGCGTCTGGCAGCTCATCAATAAGGAATGAGGCTTACCACGCCAACAATACAAAAGACCTTGTTTTTGCAAAGGGCGGTTCATTTGACAGCGGGATTAAATCGTGCACGAGCACATATTGTCACAGCAACGCAGGTGGAGGACCGCCAAATGTATCTGTTAAATGGACTGACGCCGCAAGCATGCAATGCGACTCATGCCATAACGGCAGGACGGGAGTAGAGACGCTTGAGATGATCTCTAACGGGCATGCGCGCCTTGTCAGCAGTCAATGGGTGAGACGATTTCCGTGTTATTACTGCCATGACAATACAGTTGACACTTCAGACAATTTAAAAGACTACAGCAGGCATCTTAACGAAACCAAAGATATCGCCATCGCTTCAAACTGGAACATCACCGGAAAGCCTGCTCCAAGCTACAATGCGGACACAAAGGTCTGCGACAATATTTACTGCCATAGCGACGGCACAACTGTTGATCCGCAGGTCAGGCCTTTCCCCTGGACTCAGGGGCATGCCAAATGCAACACATGTCACGGGCATGAACAGGGCACCTGCTCCACCTGCCACAATGACGGCAGAACCGGCTGGCCTGCGGGGCAGGAATGGAAATCCGCAATGCCGATGTATACAAACACCGGGGCAGGCACTGAGAATGCTAACACGCACAAACGGCATCTGCTGACGGATTTTAATTGTGATAACTGCCATGCCAATACTATCGCAAACGGCACCTGTACAACATGCCACAACGGCGGTACTCCCCAAGGCAGCATGGATGAGGTCAATCACATCAATCCGGCTTATCACGTAAATAAGGTCAAGGATGTCGTCTTCAAAAACGGAGGCACCTACAACCAGGTTAACAAGACATGTTCCAACACAGCCTGCCATACCGGTTCTGATCCACAGTGGGGCGATTCGGTTAATAATCTTGTGCTTTGTTTTACTTGCCACGGCGTTTCAGGTGCGGACGTGGACGATTTCACCAAGTTCAACAGCACACGCGCCAAGATCAATCTGACCGAATGGGAAACCACCGGACATGGACGGCCGTCATCCGCAGGCAATTACACTTCAGGAAATCCCCCGGCAAATTTCCCCGGGAATCCATGCTGGTACTGTCATGACAATAATGTGCTTCACAATGATTCTTCAAACCCGTTTCGGCTGAAGCAGCACCAGCAGTTTGCAAGCCGTTTTGAAAAAGAATGCATTTACTGCCATATGGAAGGACAGGACGCTGAATGCCTGAACTGTCATAACGCGTCTAATTCCCTCGCCCCGCAGCTTTCGACCATTACAGATCCTCCTTTTTCACAGGATCATTCGGAGTATACAAACGGGCAGACGTCTTGTGTCGCTGTTTGTCATGCAACCGACGAACAGAGGCATAAGACTGGAGCAGGCCTGTGGACTGCCGAACAGAAGGTGGACATAAAAAACCAGTACGTGATGATGGGCGTATGTCTTAAGTGCCATGATGACGACAGTAATGGGAAATGCAACCAGTGTCATACAGGAGAGCAATATCAGCTCGGTTATGATCCGGGAACTGGCTTTATAAAGGCAAATGTTTCAAAGGCAACGTCAATACATTTCGGTTACAAACATTATGCCGCCTACCAGAATAACGGAGTGTGGAAAGGAGGCAAGTTCTGCTGGGACTGTCACGACCCGCACGGAGACAGCAATATATACATGATACAGAGCAAGGTTGCCACAGAGACGGACGGCACTTTCGGAATTCCCGTCACAAGGCGTGACGTCTCGTTCACAAGAAAACAGAGCGGCCTTGATTATGCAAAAACGTCTGCTCCGTACAACGGTATTTGCAATGTATGTCATTCAGAGACAGGGCAGCATTACCGCTTTGATTATGGAGACGGACATAATGCAGGCAGGATCTGTACGACGTGCCATGAACACAGGTTCACTGATAGCCATGCGTCAGGCAAAGCATGCAATACCTGTCATCTGAATAAACCGGTTCCAAGGCACACGGCTTTCGGCCTGCCAAGAGATTGCACAAAATGCCATAACGGTACTATCAGCGGCCGCATGGATATTATGGGGCAATTCAGGGCGAATTCGCATCATGTGCAGGGTGATAAAGTTACTAACAAACATTGCTACGCCTGTCATTGGGAGGCTACGGAGCTTGGGCTTATAAACATGGATTATCATTCTGGCTATAATTATAAAACACATGAACGTGCTTCCGGCAGAGAGGTGAACCTCGTAATTTGGGGCTCTGGACAGAGGCCCACAACATACACTGAAGGAACTACTGCGGCAACATTCACGGCAAACAAGGTTGGTACGGTTGACGAGAGGGCGGAGGTGTCAAAGGTAACACAGGCTTGTCTGGGCTGTCACAGTGATCAGAACAAGACAATACAGCCCTTTAATATTGTGGATCCTGACAACGGCGACTGCAAGACACCGATACAATATGCGTGGGACAGGCAGAGCATTGCTGCAAGATATTCTCAGACAGGCACAGCTACATGGGGCAAATACACATCTATGGCAAATGCCGCAAAGAAAAACATAACCAAGGCATATTCCGCACACGGCAATGCGGTCAATAACCAGGGCGGATGGGATGCGGCAACAGGTCTGGACGATACGATCCCGAATACAAGGAATGGAAGCCAAAATGTCCAATGTTTTGACTGTCACAGTTCTCACGGCTCAAAGGTCTCGGGAGTTACATCAAGTTACAAGACATTCAACGGCACTAATAACGGGGCAAACCTGAAAGAGACGCAGGCAGGCAAGGGCGGCTACAGCATGACCTATAAAGCTCAGGCAAATACCTCGGGTGTGAACCCGTACAATGCAGGAGCAGGACAATGCTTTGACTGTCATGAGACGCAGACATCAGGCGCAAAACCCTGGGGCTACGGATCAACCTTCGGGGCAACCGCGCCTATTCTTGGATATAAGGATACGCCACGTTTCGGACAGGGCACAAAAGGTTCCACTGCAAGATATACATACAGAGCGAACAAGACGACCATTGTAGGCGGACACTTTAAGGCGTCTTCTGAATTAACCAGCCCGGCGATGGGCACGATCAACGGGTTATGCACTCCATGCCATGACCCACACGGAGTAAGCCCGACCATAGGAACCAACCAGCAATACGCATTGCCCATGCTTAAAGGCACATGGCTTACATCGCCATACAGGGAAGACGTTACGCCGATGGACAAGAACGGATATAGCGGCAAGAGCGGTTTCTATAATTACTACAATTCATGGAGCGGGTCTTATCCAAGGCCGTATGGTCAGCAATCCGATCCGCAGCCACTCGGTTCATGGAATACCGACAGGAATACTTTCAATACTGTTGACTTGAGCAATAAGGGAAATGTCCCTGACAGTACATATGGCAGGATAAGCGAAGATGAAAGCAAGTTCGCCGGGCTGTGCCTGATATGCCATTCGAAATCCAATCTGACCGACGGTATTAACAAGAATACCGCGTTCAGGACCAAAGACAGGATACACGAATCTGTCAAGGGATGGGGATCCAACGGCGAGCATTCGTATCCATGCTCAAAGTGTCACCAGCCGCACAGCTCCGGCCTGCCGAGACTGCTTCAGACGAACTGTCTCGATTATAAGCACAGGGGCAGGGTAGCCTCCGGAGGGCTTCCTTATGCATACGATGTTTCATGGTCTTACGAAAACGAGTATGGCAGATTCCCTTACGGCTGGTGGGATGACGGATATAGCACATACAGTACAGCCATATGTCATGGCGCTGCAACCGCCAACGGTTCAGCCGGGTGGCCTGACAACCAGAAGTGGAACAATGTAACGCCATGGTGATGAAAACAGGGGTTGGTGAAATGAAAAAAATCAGAGAAGAAGTGAAGAAGACATGGAGTGAGGGAGTGATGAAATACCGTCATTCCTGCAGTCTGTTGAGCGGGAATCCAGTAGCATCCTATCTTTTCACTTTAATTGTATTTGTGATCATTTCAACGCTTGTTCTGCCATATTATGCCCACGCTGCAGGCGGAGACGTTATCTGGCAGTACGGGGATACGCCGCAGGCTGGGAAGCAGGAAGCCGGGGCGATGATAGTGGACTCAGCAGGCAACACTATCATAACAGGGGCGTCGAATCAGTCGGGAAATGATGATTATTACACGGTAATGATCAAGGCTGACGGCACCGGAGTATTATGGAGCAAAGTATATGACAAGGCATCCGGAGACGACCATGCTACTGCAATAACGGTTGATTCGGATAGCAACGTAATAGTGACAGGATATGTATGGAACGGGTCAAACTATGATTATCACACTATCAAATACAAAGGCAGTGACGGCACAGTTTTGTGGCAGCACACGTTTAACGCGGCAGTAAACGGTAACGATTATGCGACATCGGTAACGGTGGACAGCCTGAACAATGTCTATGTCGGCGGTAATTCTCAGGGAAGCAACGGGGCAGATAACTGCATGATAGTCAAATATGGCTCAGGCGGGCCCAATCCCGACAGCACGCCGATATGGCAGAAGAGCTATAACGGTGCGGCAAACGGTCACGACCGAATCTCATCAATAGTTGCAGGGACAAACGGCATAGCAGTAACCGGAACCTCCCAGAACAGTACGCTGGACTTTGACATACTGACGGTCAAATACGGATTTGACAGCACATTAACTTGGGAGAAGAGGAAATCCGTATCAGGAGATGACAGGGGCGTTTCGGTGAGTATGGACAGTTTGGGCAATGTGATCATGACCGGTTATGTATACAATGGGGCGAACAAAGACATATACACGGCAAAATACAATTCCTCCAATGGGAATATACTGTGGGAGACGACCTACAGCGGTGGGTATGATGAAGAGCCTGAGGACCTGTGGGTTGATTCTTCAGGCAATGCATACGTAGCGGGCAATACATTTACCATAGGAGGGACAAACGATATTTACACAGCAGGATATGCTTCAGGCGACGGCACACAGCTATGGGATGAAATTTTCAATTCCGACAACAGCAACAGCGATAAGGCAGTATGCATATCAGGAGACAATGCCGGGAGCATATTTGTGACAGGTGACACTTATAATGAAGTCTCAGCCAATTATGATTATCAGACACTAAAGTACACGGCCGGCGGCGGAACTCTCCTGTGGCAGAAGAGCTTTAATGGCACAGCTGACAAGAGCGACCGTGTAGCTGGCGTAGGGTTGACAGCGGCAGGAGCATCCATAGTCGGCGGCTGGACAGACAAGTGGACGAGCGGTGCTACGGACTATGACTATTACGCAATCAAATACGCCCCCGGGCTTATAAACCCGCCTACCGAAATGGCAGTGACAACTGTATCGAATTCAGAGATTGCCCTTGCATGGACTGACAACTCATCAAACGAGGACGGGTTCAAGATAGAGCGGAAGATAGGAGAGTTGGGGACTTATTCACAGATAGCCACAGTAGGGGCAAGCGTTACGACATACAATAATACAGCCCTGACTGCAGATACGAAATACTACTACAGGGTTAAGGCATACAATGCGGCCAATGGGGACTCACAGTACAGCAACGAAGATTACGCGGTAACAACGGTTTATTCGTACACCTATCCTGTCTGGAGTTACATATACAACGGGGCAGACAACGGCGACGATTTCATCAATGCAACGGCAGCCGGTTCTGACAACCACCCGGCAGTAACAGGATACAGTTATTCAACTGCGGGGCAATTTGATTATTACACCGTAAAGCTCAACAGGCAGGACAATAGCCTGATATGGGATGTAAGGTATGACAGCGACCAGAACGATCTTGACGTGGCAAAAACGATTGCAGTGGATAACAATAACAATGTTATCGTATCGGGTTATTCATATCTTTACAGCGCGCAGTCTGGCGAAAACACCAATGATATCTACACCATCAAATATCCGTCAACCGGCAGTCCTGAAGACTGGGCTGATCAATACAACGGCCCTGCCGGTGATGATGACCGATCAAGTGTGGTGGACGTATCAACCGACGGGAATAATAATTATGCGGTAGTCGGGTACGGCAAGAACGCATCATCGAATGATGACATATATGTAATCAAATATCTTAACAACGGAACACGCGCATGGGCGGCAGCCCCTTATGACGGAGGCGGCAATGACTATCCTTCTGCTGTTTCATTTGACTCAGCAGGCAATATATTCATGACCGGTTACAGATTCAACGGTGCCAACTATGACTACTTTGCCGCGAAATACAACGGCAGCACTGGAACTATAATATGGTCGGATATATACAACGGGGCCGGGAATGGTAATGACTTCACCCGTTCATTAGCGGTCGACTCATCAGGCAACTTCTATGTCACGGGTATTGCGGTAACTGGTTCCGGCAATGAAGATTTTGTAACCATCAAATACAATGGAGCAACCGGTGAGCAAATGTGGGTACGCACAATGAACGGGCCTGCAAACGGTGTTGACGAGGCGATAAGCGTAAAGGTTGATCCTGTGAACGGTCAGGCAGCGGTAGCAGGAACAGTTCTTACCGCCACTGGCAATAACGACTTCCATATAATCAGGTACGACGCGGATGGCAACGTGTTCTGGGAGAGAACGGTTGACAGGCCGGCAAGCGATGATTTCGTGACAGCAGCGGCAATGGATCGTTCAGGCAATTTACATGTAACGGGCTATTCAAACAACGGGGCCAACACTGACATCCTCTCTGTTTGGTACAACACTGAAGGCGCATTCAACGGAGGCACGACATACAACGGAGCATCAAACGGAAACGATGAAGCGTCATCAATCGCAGTAAACAACATGGGTGAACCCTTCATCGGTGGATATACGACAAATGCAGGCGGCAATGCAGATTATATAGTATTAAAAGTGACAGGCTATCAGCTGCAGCCGCCTGTGCCGCTTAACGCCGTGCCTTCATATACGACAGTTGACATCACATGGACTGACAACTCGCTTATTGAAGACGGCTATTATCTTGAGAGAAAGGTCGGGGGATGTGATTCAGAGAACCCGTGGGCGCTGATATATACTGCAGCCGCAAACGCCGTTTCATATTCCGATACGCTACTGAACACAGGCAGCCAGTACTGTTACAGGGTGCAGGCGTACAGGAACAACGGGGAGTCATCAGTGTGGACAGAGAAGGCCACGACCACACTGACCCCTTCAGCGCCGGGCGGGCTTTCCGCAACAGCGGTAAACTCCACGCAGATTGATCTTGCATGGACCGATAACACCAATGCAGAGGACGGTTTCAGGATAGAGAGGTGCAGCGGAGCAGGGTGCAGCAATTTCATAGAACTGACTACGGTATCGGCAAACACCATAACATATCAGGACATTTCGGTATGCAAGGCAACTGCATACAGTTACCGGGTAGTTGCATACAAGACAGGAGAGTGGGAAAGCGTATACAGCGGTACAGCATCAGCAACAACGGCAAATCCGTCAGCGCCCGGAAGCTTTGCGGCAATGAGGAATTCAGAGGTGCAGATCAACCTCTCATGGACTGACACAACATCCGATGAGACGGGCTTCAAAATAGACAGATGCACAGGGGCGGGATGTTCAGATTTTGCAGAGCTGACTTCTGTCGCAGCTGGCACGACGACCTATAACAACGCAGGACTTGATTATGGGACAACGTATACATACAGAGTCAGGGCATATAAGACAGCGGCATGCACATGGGAGACTACGAGCGGGACGGCTGCGGCAACGACAAGCATTTCAGCGCCGTCAGGCCTGACATCAAGCTCTCCAAACTCAACACAGATCAATCTGAACTGGACGGACAACACTGCAAGCGAGACTGGTTTTAAGATCGAAAGATGTTCGGGAGCCGGATGCAGTGACTTTGTGGAGATAACAACTGTAGCAGCAGACACAGTTGCCTACCTGGACACAACAGTATGTGATTCGACGAGCTATAGTTACAGAGTGAGGGCGTACAAGACGAGTGAATGGGATTCAGGCTACAGCGGCACAATATCAAGAGCAACCGGGACGCCTTCGGCTCCTGGCGGCCTTGGAACCTCCAGCGCGACAGAGGTAAAGCTGACTCTTGGATGGACAGATAACACTTCAGATGAGACCGGCTTCAGGATAGAACGTTGCACAGGGGCCGGATGCAGCGACTTTGCAGAGATTACCTCTGTTGCGGCAAACACTACAACATATAACAATACCGGACTTGCTCCGTCAACGACATATAGTTACCGTATTAGAGCTTACAAAGACGCAACATGCAATGGCGGCTGGAATACGGCTTACAGCAGCACTGCCACGGGGATCACAACAACTGTTCCGCCTCCAAGCGGATTGACTGCAACCGCAGCCAACACAACACAGGTGAATCTTGCATGGACTGACAACACAGGTTCAGAGACAGGATTCAAGGTGGAAAAATGCACAGGCGCGGGATGCAGTGATTTTGCAGAGCTGGCAAAAACAGCCCAGAACACAGCCGCGTACTCTGACACATCTGCCTGCTCCGAAACTTCATACAGGTACAGAGTGAGGGCGATTAAAGAGCTGTTCACCAGTCCTGGCGGCAGTTGCTGGAGCAAGCGCGCCCCTATGACAATTACAAACTTTCAGGCCGATTATCAGATACCAATCACAGTGACATATGACGCTGATATGCAGCCTGATTTTGACGACATACGCTTCTACGACGCGACTTCCTTTACGGAGCTTCCTTACTGGATAGAAAGTAAGACAGACAGCGTGAACGCTACTGCCTGGATAAAGACCGGGGCCAATAACAACATCTATATGTACTACGGCAATCCTAACGCTGCAAGCTCAAGCAACGGAAGCAATGTCTTTGAGTTCTTTGATAATTTTACAGGCTCGGTAATTGACACAAACAAGTGGGCCGAGATTGACCCGAACAATTCTATCTCACAGAACAACGACCTCATACTTAACGACGTGAGCGATGCATGGGACAAGGCGCTTATATCGAAACAGACCTTTGCCAGGGCTGCAACCAAAAAGATTTACGCAAAGCTTTATATACCGGTTGACACAGCGGGCAATAACCATTTCATGGTGGGATGGGAGTTGAATCAGACCTCTAACGCGAGCTACAACCAATTAGTGCATGGATTTTACTGGAATAATTATATGTTGAATACTTATGAGAAAGGCGGTCAAACCGGGCCGAATACACAGGCATATACGGCGAGTACGGAATATGAGATGAAAGTTGAACTCAAGGCAACCGGCGCCAAGTATTATATCAAAGGCGGGGCCTACGGCAGTTGGACGCTGGTGAAAGATACCTCGGCGTATTCGGATGCAACGCTGAGGATTGCCTTTACACAATATTCGCATCAGGCAAATATTCATTTCATCACAGTGCAGAAATATGCGGCGACTGATCCTTCATTATCCTTTGGCGCAGAGGAAGGCTCCGGCTGTTATGTGTTTGACAATACATGGGAGACTTTGCCGAGCAATGAAGCTGCGGTATCCACAGCCTCTGTCTCTGCCCCGGTGCTCTCAACAACAAGCGTGGGAGATGTATTTGTAAATCTCTCATGGACGGACACGACAACTGACGAGACAGGCTTTGTGCTTGAAAGATGCGCCGGAGCAGGGTGCAGCGACTTTGCGCAGATTGCCGTGCCAGGCGCTGATGTAACTGTTTACAGCGATACTGGGCGGACTCTTGGCGAAACTTACAGCTACCGCATTAAAGCATACAAGACGGCAACATGCGGCTGGGACACGGCATACAGCAACGTCAGAACAGAGACGACGATTGTTGTGCCTCCCTCAGGGCTGACGGCAACAACGGCAAGTACAACACAGTTAAACCTTGAATGGTCTGACAATACCGGCTCTGAGACAGGTTTTAAGGTGGAAAGATGCAGCGGCACGGGATGCAGCGATTTTGCAGAGATAGCTTCTGTTGCGGCAAATACAGTTACATATCAGGACACCTCGGTGTGCAATACAACAAGCTACAGCTATAGGGTGAAGGCGTACAAGGCAGCCGCATGGGATTCAGGCTACAGCAGCACAGCGTCAGCCTCAACTTCTGTTCCCGGGGCTCCTGTGCTTTCAGCGGCACGGATATCCGAGACACAGATAAACCTTTCATGGACGGACAATACAGCCGATGAGACCGGCTTCAAGGTCGAAAAATGCGCAGGCTCAGGCTGCACTGACTTTGTGGAAATAGCGTCTCTTGCCGCAAATGCAGTCACATATAACAACACAGGAATTAACCCTGCTACAACATATGTTTATCGTGTGAGTGCCTACAAGACAGCAGCGTGTTCATGGTCGGCTGCAAGCAATACGCCTTCTGCGACAACGAGTATCTCTGCGCCTTCAGGCCTGACAGCTTCTGCAGTAAATTCAACACAGGCAAATCTCGGGTGGACTGACAATACGGCAAGCGAAACAGGATTTAAAATAGAAAGATGCAGCGGCGCAGGCTGCTCTGACTTTACAGAGATAGCATCAGTTGCGGCAAACGCAGTTGCATATCAGGACACATCCGTATGCAATTCAACGAACTACAGCTACAGGGTGAAGGCCTACAAGACAGGATTATGGGATTCGAGCTACAGCAGTTCCTCATCTGCGGCAACAGCAGCTATTGCCGCGCCGGGCAGCTTTGAGGCTGTAGCAGCCACTGATACAAGCGCAGGCCTGACGTGGGCTGATAACACAACTGACGAGACAGGTTTCAGAATCGAAAGGTGCGAGGGCGCCGGGTGTGGCAGCTTTACTGAGATAACCACCGTAACCGTTAACACGACCTCCTACAGCGATACAGGCCTGACGCCGTCAATGAACTATTGCTACCGTGTAAGCGCGTATAAGGCGGCAACATGCA
Source organism: Nitrospirota bacterium (assembly GCA_016207885.1). Lineage (NCBI taxonomy): Bacteria > Pseudomonadati > Nitrospirota > Nitrospirota bacterium. Next base: position 29,709 of record JACQZE010000027.1, read on the forward strand.
GCTGGAATACGGCATACAGCAGTGAATCATGCGATCTGACCTTCTCGGCAAAACCGACAAGCCTGACTGCGACAGCCCTTAATTCCATGAAGGTGAAATTGGACTGGGTTGACAACTCAGATGATGAAGACGGCTTTGAAGTGGAAGTAAAGATATGGAACGGCGTATTTGTAAATATCGCAATGCTTGCTCCCAATGTAATCACCTATACGGATAACAGGAGCATAGAACCCGATAAATCATATACATTCAGGATAAGGGCCTACAGGGGCGAGGACAAGTCGTCTTACAGCAATGAGGCATCAGCAATAACCCCTGCATATCAGCAGGGAGATGAGACGTGCAATGAATAAATCTGGAATTTCTGATAATTCTTGATCAAATAAAAGGAGGTGTGAAATGAAAAAAATAAAATATATCGCGCCGAAGATTGTCGGCAGTGCGGTTGTTCATCCCTGCTAAAGGTGAAGCTGGGTATTGAGACAGGATATCTTCAGCTCTTCATGGAGATATCCTGATTTTTTCAGGATACATGGTAAAATCTTTTGTGTTTATGAAACGTTTAATCCTATTAAACGCCTTTTTGATTCTAATTCTGGCGCCTCTGAAATCTTTCTCTGCTGTTATTGAAGGAGTTGTGCTTTTCGAAAACGGCCCTGTTGAAGACTCATGCGTATCTGCATACAGCAGCTTCAGGGATATTGAAAAGGGGACCCCGTCATTCGTCTCCGCTACAGGAGAGAAAAAAGGATTCTACAAACTTGACCTGCCTCCGGGAACTTATTTCCTGATCGCATCCGGACAGTCTTATGGTAAAAAATATTTCTCCTATCACGGCGCAAACCCGATCAAGATAGAGTACAAAAACCTGTGGATACCTTTTATGGCTGTTTCTGAAACAGCAGTGAGTTTGAAAGAATCATCTTCCACGAAGCTTTCAGGCAAAGTCCTCTTTAAAAACAACCCTGTCAAAAACGCACATGTGTCGATATATCCTCTGGCAGCGGGAAGTTTCAGGGGCATGGGCTTTCTTACAAGCACAACTGATGACAACGGGATTTTCAGCATGGGCATTGAGCCCGGGGAATATGTTGTTATAGCGCGAAAGAGGACCGGCAACAGCGGTATGACGCCTCTCGAAAAAGGCGACCTCTTCTGCTATCCAGCAGCCAATCCAGTGAATATCGCGGAGTTGAAAGAAATACAGGTGGAGATCCCATGTTATCCTAAAGACGACCTCAAGGCCTTTCTAAATGAGGATGCTTATCCGGCGCTTCTGGTAAAAAAATCTGACGTGAACAGTATGAGATTCAGAGAGAATACAATTAATGAGGCGCGGGATCTATTCAGGATAAAAGGAAGAGCAACTGACTTAATGGGTAATCCGGTGAAAGACCTCTACGTTATGGCTTACAAGGGAAAGCCTTCGGATATGTTTCAGATGCATTATGTCAGGACCATGCCGGATTATATGGTCAGGGCCGATGAGAAAGGGAATTACTCGATCGACGCGGCAGCAGGCGCATATTACCTTGTTGCCCGGCAGCTTGTCGGAGAGGCTCCGGTCAAAGGCGAGTACTATGGGCTTTATGAAGCTAACGCAAACCACCTGTTTATAATTAATGACAAATCGCATGATGCTGTAAATATTTTTGTAAACAGGGTGATGGCGGAAGAACAGCAGAGGGATAAAAGCATAGATCCTGAATCCGTAATCCGCAATTATGAATACAAAGGGGATATTGTTATTGATAAAAATACGGAATGGAGTGGAAAGATAACAATCAATGGGATCATTCATGTAGCCCGCGGTGCCATACTGACCATTGATCCGGGAACGACTGTCAGATTTAAGAAAGTTGACCGGACAAGGGACGGAGTTGGAGACGCAATGATAAAAGTAAGCGGCAGGCTTGAGGCGCTGGGCTCTGCGATAAGACCCATCAGATTTACTTCCGCTGAGACAACGCCGGATAAGGCAGACTGGTCTTACCTCCTGTTTTTTGTGTCAGGAGATGAGAGCATTATAAGCCACTGTATATTTGAATATGCTTTTTCCGGTGTTCAGGCGCATTTCTCGAAAGTGGTAATTAAAGACTCAGTCTTCAGGGATAATTATGAAGGCATAAGGTTCGGCAGGGCTGATCTTCGCATTGACCATAATGACATTTTTGATAATACTTACGGCGTCAGGCATACAAGGGTTGAAGAGCCTGTCGAAATCACACACAACAACATCAGAAATAACGGGGTCGGCATTTTCCTTGTGCCGTCGAATCAGAATATAGTGGATTTTTCAGACACATTCGACAAAAAGGACGCCATTGCACGCAAACAGTTTATTGTCACTTACAATAATATTGCTTATAATACGGAATATAATTACAGAATGGGTGAAAGGCAGGGATATGATATTATGATTAAAGAAAATTGGTGGGGCATGGAGCAGGAAAAGCAGATAATTGATACCATATTTGATGAGAATGAGGACAGCTCTTTGGGAAGTGTAATTTATAAACCATATCTTGTTTCTCCTGCAAAAGACGCAGGCGCGATAAGGGGGGGAGTATTATGATTAAAAAAGCCGCGTTACTTTTTGTTCTGATTCTAATGTTATCAGTAACTGTAATCCATGCGGAAATTGAGACAGGCTGGATATCGGGCCGGATAATGATCAAGGACAACGGGCCATTAGCTGATGCCATGATAGTTTTCTTTGATACTCAATCAGGGCCTCCTCCATCTATCGATAAATACTTCAGGGTTCCGGACGGAATTGACGAAGTTGATGCTGAAGGCGGGTTTCGCGTATCGCTTCCTGTCGGCAAGTATTACATCGGAGCGATTAAAAGGGTATCTGCCGAAAAAGCCGGTCCGCCCCTGGATGGTGATTATTTCTTTATCAGTGAAGATAAAGATGGCAAACCTATACAGCACATTATTGAGAACGGTAAGGAAGTGAAGCTTGGCACTCTCACAGATGCTGTCCCTTTTAAACGTTCGCTCCCTGAAGGAGTCACAGGGATATCAGGCACTATCCTCGATATGGCAGATATCCCTGTTGAAGGGGCAATATTATTTGCATACTATACTGAGACACTAACTGGGATTCCGACCTTTACTTCCTATAAAACCGGAAAGGATGGCAAATATATTATCACAGTAGACACTGGAGGAGTTTATTACTTAAGGGTAAGAGACGTGTACGGAGGCGGTCCGCCTGTCCCAGGGGCTATCATGGGAGGTTACGGGGAAGAAAAGCCTACAGCGATAGTCGCTAAAACAGGCGAGATATCTGGCGGCGTAGATATAAAAGTGATAAGGCATCTTGAAATGGGGCCCAAACATCAGCCGGATGCAACGAACGAGAATTTCATGGAAGAGCAAATGAGAAAAATTAAACAGGAAATGGAGAATACGATTGAAAAGAAGCAATAGCAGATCATCAAGCCTGCTATTATACTGCGTCACGGCGTGGAAGGAGGTATAGCGTGAAAAAGATCAAATATGTTCCGCCCGGAATAGTCGGGAGCGCAGCTGTTCACCCTTGCTGAAATGAATGAGATATGAATGACCGGGATTTGTTGTCTTAAAATAACTTATGAAATTTCTTGAAACGACATTCCTGCTTCTCATCATTTTTATTTTATTTCCTTTTTCAGCCTCCGGAATAACCATCACAAGAGATACCGTGTGGAAAGGCGAAATAACTCTTTCAGAAGATATTGTCGTACCTGAAGGCGTTACGCTCACTATTCTATCCGGCACAGTGGTAAACATCATTCCTTCCGACAGGACAAAGAGTGAAGCCGAATATCTTTTATTCATGACCGAGATGACAATCCGGGGCAGGCTGGAGGTTGAGGGAACCGGGGAAGCGCCAGTTGTATTCCAGGTAAAAGAGGATAAGCCTTACAGATGGGCAGGAATAATTATTGACGGGGGGGAGGCAAATATAAAAGCGTGCAGGATTTATGATGCTGAAACAGGCCTTCTTGTAATGAACGGTTCACTTGGATTAACAGACTCGGTCCTTGAGGATAACCGGTACGGCATTGTTGCGCAGGGCGCGCAGACTTTTGTGAATATGAAAAACACGTATGTCCAAAAAAATGATCACGGCGTTTTTTCATTTGCCGGCGCAAATGTTGATTTCAGGGACAGCGTTATTGAGCATAACATGAAAAATGATCTCTACATGCCTAAGCCCGATAGTGAGAGTTTGACTGTAAAACGCCCGGTCTTGTGTAACAGGAATAGTTATGATTTTGCGAAGGAGTTTGAAGTTCATGGTAAAGAAACAAGCAGAGAATACGGCGATGAAGTTTTGCCTGGAGATACGGTCTGGCGGGGAAGGATAGCGATTAACGGGCTGCTTAGAGTTCCTGTGAATTTCAGATTGATAATTGCTCCCGGCACGGTTGTTGAATTTAAAAAGAAGGATACAAACGGTGACGGTATCGGAGAGAACGGAATCCTGATGCAGGGAGTTCTGATTGCGAAAGGCACAAAAGATGAGCCGATCATCTTCAGGTCTGCGGAGAAACAAAAAAGACCCGGAGACTGGGATGCGATCAACATTATGAACAGTGACGGAGCACAGAATCTTGTGGAGTTCTGTCAGATAGAAAATGCATACAGAGGGCTGCATTTCCACTTCTCAAACGTTATGGTGAGTGAATCAATTCTGAGAAATAATTATATAGGCATACAGTTTCAGGAATCAGCAGCGGAAATAAGAGGGAGCCACATATACGGCAATAAAAACGGGATCAAAGGCAGGGATTCAGACATGAACTTTACCGGCAATTATGTCTTTGATAACATTAACGGAGTGAATCTTTTTCGTGTGAGCATGAACGCAAATGATAATACTGTGTTATACAACATGAATGACGGATTTAAGATCAGGGAAGGCATAACCGCGTTAGAGAGGAATTTTGTCGGCTGCAATAGATCCGGGCTCATGGTGAATGATGCGTTTCATGGCAGGCTCAGCAATAATGCCATTGTGAACAACTATGAGTCAGGTATGTCGTTAAAGGGTGTTGATAATCTGGATATCAGCGGTAATTTCATCCAGGGCAATGGAGTTAACGGCATCAATCTGCAAAATGCAGGAGCCGTGATCAAGGGTAATTATATTTCTGAAAACGGCGAAAGAGGCATCGGCATTCAATCGTTTACAGGAACGATAACGGAAAACAACATTGCCGGGAACGGCCTTTATGCCGTTGAGAACGAAAGCGGCAGCGATATTTCCGCTCCATCGAACTGGTGGGGAAATAAAGATGCGGCCTCAGTAATTTACGATAATAAGGATAGACATGAAAGAGGGGAGGTCTTATATTCACCTGAAATAGAAACGCCTTTAGTATTTTCATGGCCGTTAAAAAGTATTTATGCGGATGTTACATGGCCCTCGGGTATTTATTTAAATGAGCCTGTAACTGTTTATGGTTCAACCCTTGAAATCGCTCCCGGTGCGAATATTATATTTTCAAAAGGCGCGGGTTTGAAGGTTTCAGGCGGAAAGATGCTTGCACCTGGAACAAGTGATAAAAGGATAGTATTTACTTCCTCTGATAAAAATGAAGCCAGCCTGTGGGATGAAATACTTTTTGAACATGCTGATGGGAGCGAATTCTCTTTCTGTGATTTTGAATATGCAACATGGGCTATTCACAGCCATTTTACCAGTCTGAAAATCTCAAACAGCCGATTTTTACATAATGAGGGGGGCATAAGATTCAGGAGCGGGCCAGTTGAAATCAACCGTTCGTTATTTCGGGAGAATAAGGTCGGGATAAGGTCATACTTTGGGAATGCATTGATAGAGGAAAATGTTATATTAAATAACGATGTTGGTATATTTGTGAGAGAAAAAGGGAGTGGCCTAACCATAAAGAGTAACAATATTTATTCAAACAAGGCTTACAATGTCAGGGTTGGGGATTTTAATACTGAAGACATTGACGCGCGGAAAAACTGGTGGGGAGTCGATGACCCCGCCGTGACGATCTTTGATGCAAGATGTGAGCCAGGTATCGGGGAAGTCATTTATGAACCGTATTTGACAGAGCCGGTGAAGCTGAATGGCGTAAATTAACTATGACAGTTTGACATCCAGAAGCAGCTGAATTTATACAGCATTATGCTTGAAAATATATTTAAAATTGTCGCTATTCTAATTGTAATATCCCTGTTTTTTGGGATTGGTAAAGCCACTGCCGTTGAGACAACTATCTTCAAAGGACACGTTTTTGACGTGGAAGGCGACGTCGTTAAAGGGACGGAGATATTTATTTACAATTCTCCAGATACCAGGAGGCCTGCTGATTTCATATCAGGTCGCACGGAAGAGGATGGATATTTTAGTATTACGCTGCCGTTCGGGAAGTATTGGGCTGTGGCGAGATTGAGGAAAGACGACAAATATGGCCCGCTTTTGATTGGAGATAAGCATTCAGGAGAACCTGTTGAGATAGAGGTTGAAGCCGGTAAAGAACTTGTTATGAATTTTACAGTAGTGGATATCAGGGACGCCGGGCGTCTATCAAAAAAGACGGGAGAAGATTATTTAAGGATTAGCGGGCGTATTATTGCTGCGGACGGAAAACCGGTCAAACAGGTTTATGCTGTGGCAAACAGGACTAATCCGGCTCCTGATATACCCGACTTCTTGTCTGCATGGACGGATATGTATGGGCGATATACCCTTTATTTACCAAAAGGCAAATATTACATTGGATATGATGATGAATTCCCAATGCATAGTTATAGAGTTTACAAGGAATTGATTATGGAATCGGACAAGGATAATTTTGATATTGTAGTTGAAAGCAAGTGACGCACATGAAGAAAATATTATCTGGTCTTCTAGTAACAGTTTTGCTTTTCACCTCCGCCGCGGAAGCCTGTGTAGGCAAGATACTCAATATAGGCATCTTGAATTCGGTTGAAGAAAATCTTCTTGCCGAATTGATCTCGGTGATGGTAAATGAGAGAACAGGCACGACTGTTAATATCAAGGTTTACAAAGATTCAAAAGAGATTTACAACGCAGTGAAGAACGAGGAAATAAGTATAGTAATTGAAAACACTGAACGCGCATTAAAGATACTGGGTCTCTCTGGAAATGAGAGTGATGCAAAGGCATATGATGTTTCCAGGGATGAGTTCAGGAGCAGATTGAACCTCATATGGCTGAAACCATTTGGAATTGTGAACATGGAAGATGACGGAGGACAATATTATTATGCTCCTGTGATCACCGAAGATGTGCTGATCAATTTCCCGGCGCTTCCGAGGCTCATAAACAAGCTTTCGGATATTACATTGGATAAGAATTATAGAGGTATGATTATCTCTATCAAGCGCGGAGAAAAAGCCAGGAAAGCGGCAAAAGAATTTTTGAAGAAAAAGAAACTGGTATAACGTGCTGCGATTGCCGAAGAATAGAAATGGAAGGATTTACGGCTACCTTTCATCGAAAGAATTAACAATAATACTTTTTACGGTCATCTGTCCTATATTGGCAGTTGCATCTTTTTCTGAATCAATATTTCCTTTTGTTTGGTATATGATCAAGGCGCTGCTTGCACTGATAATTCTAAACCTTTTTTTTTGCACGCTTCAAAGGATAAAAACACTTTCAAGACCTGTTCTGATCATTCACCTTGGTGTGATCATTGTTTTTATTGGAGGAGGGATCAGTTCTTTCGGTTATGTCGCTACAGTCAATATATACGAAGGAAGCACCGTTGATAAGGTCTACAGGTGGGATGTGAAACAGGACGTTTCTCCGGGAATAGAAATTACCGTAACTAAGCTGCACGAAGAATATTATCCGGCGCCTTTAAAAGTCGGAGTACTCAGAGGCGGCGATAAGTTCGGGCTTTTTACACTGACAATCGGCGAGAGCTTTAGAGCCGGGAATTACAGGATACAGGCAGACACCCTTGATGTAACATCGCAAAAACTGAGACTAAGCGTTTTTAACGCAGACAGCTACATTGGATATGCCGATACAACAGGTGTTATGGAATTGCCTGCCGATTTTCCTTTTGATTTTAAGCTCGTGGCATACATGAATCCTGTCATTAAAAAGACATGGGTGGACCTGGTTCTTTCAAGAAATGGTGAAGTAGTCGCTGAAGGCAGTACAGGAGTGAACAGTCCTTTTACATGGCAGGGGCTGAAATTCTTTCATACCGCGACAAATAGGGATCCGGACAGAAATCCTTTTGTAGGCATTCAAATTACAAGAGATCCCGGGATCCCGATTGTTTATGCAGGATTCTGTATTGTATTTATCGGCGGGACAGCATATTTATTAAGAAGGATATTTTTATGACAGAAAAGGGGAAAATAGATGAGATTTATTAAACTGTTGCTCTTTATTAATCTGATTATTATTTTTGCCTCATGCAGGCAGTCACCTTCCGTTAAAAATGAAAAGGCCTACAGGATAGGCTACATGATCTGCAACAGTGAAGAAGAAACGCTTTACAGATTCAGGCCGCTGACAGCTTATTTAGGTAAAAAACTCGGCGTAAAAACAGAGGCTGTGGCGATTGATACAACCAACTTTACAAAAGAGGTTGACAGCCTGGATTTTACTCATACGAATTCGCTTCTCTACATAATATTAAACCGCTATCACGGCGTCAGGGCATTGACAGCGGACAAACAGGGAGCGCTCGGATTTAGATCGAACGGGGCGATCGTCACAAGAAAGGACAGCGGGATAAATACGATAAAAGATTTGAAAGGGAAGAGCATGGCCTTCGGCCCCATGCTCGCGCCGACCGGATACTTACAGCAATACGACCTGATGATCCAAAGCGGTATAGATCCTGAAGATGACCTGTCGTTTTACACGATACCGGCAGGCACGTATAAACATGAAAAGGTGATCTACGGAGTTCTGTACGGCATGTATGACGCCGGCGCGTTTCAGATGCTCGATTTTGAACGGATGGTTGAAGAGGGAAAGATCGACCGTGGTGATTTCAGGATAATCGCTGAGGGCGGATCGATCCCGTACTGCACCTTCGGCTCTGCGCAAAAGATCGACGAACCGCTCGCAAATGCCTTAAAGAAGGCATTGCTCGAATTAAAAAAGGAAGACACGGTGGAAATAGACGGAGAGACTGTGAAGGTGCTTGCAAGGGCAAGGCTTGACGGTTTTCAGGATGTAAAAGATGAGGATTACGATGTTGTGAGAGACATCGCAAAGCGCACCAATATGCCGCCGTATCAAAAATATTAAAATAGAAGCATGAGATCGTGACCTGTGTATGCCGTTTTTTACTATCGGCAATCGCAGGTGAAAAGACGAAATGGATAAACTGGATAAAATCTCCATACTTTTTGCCCTTATATTTATCGCAGCTATTGCGGTTGTCAGCGCTGAATACCGCAGTGAATCAGGATTCCATATCAATCGTTCAGTTACTTACGCAGACAATACGGCGATCGCTGGCGGGATGGCCGCCGATCAGATCAAAACGATCAATAACCTGTTGGAGAGCGATAATTTTCTTAAGGCGGAAATGCTGCTTAATGAATTAATCAACAGGTATCCGTATGAAGGAGAGCTTCATATGCTGATGGGCGATATGATGATGAGGAAGCAGGATGCTGTCGGAGCGATCTTTAAGTACAGGGAAGCGGTTGACCTGAATCCCGATTATCTGGATAAGAAAGCGCCTCTCTTTCAGGGATATAAAATTAAGGTTGCCGTTGAGGAGGCAAAGGTCAGGATTAATGAAACGCTCTCAAAACGGCATGATGATCAGGATGTGAAGGCGGCAAAAAAAAACATGTATTATCTTTTAAAAAAACTGGCAGGATCCTGTGGGTAAGCTGAAATTCATATCAACAGGCATTTTACTCGGAGCCGGAGCGGTTCTGCTTTCTTATTTCGGCAATCCGGCAAATACAGGCATATGCGTCTCCTGTTTTATGAGGAATATCGCAGGCGCCGTCGGAATGCACAACGATATAAGGATGCAGTATATCAGGCCGGAGATCATAGCATTTGTTCTGGGCTCTTTTTTCGCGTCTCTTGCAGCGAGGGAATTCAAAGCGACTTCAGGAAGCTCGCCGCTTCTAAGGTTCTTTGTCGGCGTCTTTCTGATTTTCGGGTGTTCTGTATTCATCGGCTGTCCGATAAAACTGATCCTGCGCATATCTGCCGGAGATTTCACAGCTATTATCGGTGCAATTGGCCTTGCTGCAGGAGTCTGGACAGGTTTGCAATTTCTTGAAGGAGGTTTCAGGCTCGGAAGGCCTTCTGAGACACAGCGCGCGAACGGCTTTATCATTCCCGGCTTAATGCTGGCGCTTTTCATTCTCTTTATTGTTCAGGCGCCATTTATAAATTTCAGTACAAAGGGTTCTGCGGCACAACATGCGCCCGTGTGGGTATCGTTGTTTTTCGGACTTCTTATCGGGGCCTTTGCTCAGATATCCGGCTTCTGCATTACCGGCGGCCTGGCAAGATTGTTTTTATGGGGGCCGAAAGAAGTCTACGGATGCCCGAAGTCAACAGGCCTTTTGATGGCAATAGGAGCATTCTTCCTGACCGCGCTGTCTGCAAATTTGCTCACTGGACAATTCTCTCCTGATCTAACGACGCAGGCTGTAGTATCTGATACTTATTTGTGGGACGCGCTCGGTATGGGGCTTGTGGGATTTGGTTCTGTCCTGATTAAAGGATGCCCGTTCAGACAATTGATACTTTCAGGACAGGGCGATACCGATGCCGGAGTAACGGTAATGGGAATGCTTGTCGGCGGAGCGCTTGTGCAGAATTGGGGAATTGCTGCCGCCTCTACCGAGGTTCCGCTATGGGGAAAGATCGCTGTATTAGCCGGATTTGTTTTCCTGCTTATAATAGGCCTGCTCTATCGTGAAAGGGATAAAGGGCTTGCGCCTGAATACCAGACGGGATTGGATTGATCCAGGCGCTTAACAAAATCCTTAAAATGAAAAAACATAACAATAATGAATGCCGGATACACGGGACATCTCATAAGGGAGCTAACAGGACGCTCCTCTTCATGGTATTTGCATCTTTATTGCTTATTGTCTGGCATGTGTGGGTTTACGGCCCGACCGGCCACGCGGCAAGGCCTGAGTTATCACAAAAACCTTTTTTAGTGATCCTTGGGAATGAGATATGGGATATGCTCTTCAGCGGACACGGGATGCTTGCCGAGTTAAAAGATATCTTCCCGTACTTTATCTTCGGGATACTTCTGGCCGGCCTCATACGCACATACAAGCTCACGATAAAACTTCGAAGCACTCTCAATCGTTACGGTTTCCTCAGTATTTTCTTGGCGTCGCTGATAGGGATATTAACACCTCTGTGCGCCTGCGGCACTCTTACGACTGCGGTCAGCCTGCTGTTTGCCGGGCTGCCGTTAGCTCCGGTTATGTCTCTTCTTGTGACTTCTCCGCTCATGAGCCCCTCAACTTACCTGCTCACGCTAAACGATCTGGGGCCGGAATGGACGGCCATCAGAACGATTGCCGCATTTCTGATGGGCATCTTTGCCGGGGTACTGACCCATCTCATCAGGAACAAAGGTTTTCATGCAGAGGCCATTTTCATTGAAGGCGCGATCCCAAGGGGTGATTTCCATGATGAGAATTATCCTGACGCCCGCCTGAGATGCAATTGCAAGGAGAAATTCGGAAACAGGGTAGCTGCCAGGACGAATAATATGTTTATTGTCTTTCTTGCAAAGTCATCTGAGATGCTCTGGCTTGTCGGGAAATACGTTCTCATCGGAGTTGCAACAGGCAGCATCGTTCAGAGGTATATGCCTTACGACTGGATCTATGAATTTTTCGGGCAGGAAGACAAGCTTAGCATAGTATGGATCACGCTCGGGTCGGTTCCGATATTTCTGCATCAGATAAGCGCCTCAAGCATTCTATACCATATCAGGAGCACGCTTGACGGCACCATGAATGGAGGGGCGGGACTGGCTTTCCTTATCGGAGGGCCGGTAACGGCAATTCCAACCATGGTAATGTTCTGGACGGTCTTTAAAAAGAGGGTGTTTTTCCTGTACCTGTTTGTCTGTGTTGCTGGAACAATTATGATCTCTTATGCTTTTCAATATTTCGTATTTACTCCATATGTTGACGCGGGCAATCCTGTTTTACGGGGCGTAAGTTCCATATCAGGAGGAAGTTCGGCAGTTATAACGAAAATGCAAAATGGCAAACATGTGAGTATTGTCATGGATCCCGGCGGCAAAGGCATCATCGCTGCATTCAATAATTCAGCTGAAGGATACGGAGGCGTTGTCTTTGATTCCGGCGGCGAGAGATTCATGGAAGGTTCGGCAGATAAGTATGATAACCGGAGATATATAGAAAATATCGCGGCATGGCTGGAAGATAACAATGTATCGGGAAACACGAGAAATATATTAATTTATAATACAGCCAGCGGATCAGGAACGGATAAGAATGCCTTCAGCCGAAGCGTAGTTGAGGGCCTTGAAAAAAAGGACGGATTTGAAATAAAGCTAACGGACAGAGAAGAGACTCCTCAAATAACCCGGGCATCGCTTGAAGAATACAGCCAGCTCTGGATAATTTTTGGAGAAGCAGATCCGGCATGTTGTTTCTCAGGCGCTGAGCTAAATACAATTACCGGATTTTCGCAAGATGGGAAAGGCCTGCTGATTGTTGACGGAAAACATCATGAAGGAACTGAAGGCCCGGCTGTCAACAGGCTGGCTTCCATTTTTGGCGTCGCCTTCTCCGGCTCTGTTGAAAATACGGAAGAGATCCGGGTAGCTAAGTCATTCTATTTTTTCAACAGCATGTCTGAGATACTTGAAAGGTTTTACAAAAGGATGAGATACTGATTCAGGTGTAGCTTTTGCAGAGAGGGCTTATATTTTTGAATTGCTGTAAATAACATTTCCGGAGGGAATTATGAAGAACAAGAGTGTTGTGCTGGACATCGCGAAGCTTAAAAAATTCAGTGAAGAAAAGAGGCACCATGAAACAATATGGTCGGACAAACATTCAAAGATAAACCTCATATGCATGAAACCCGGGCAGGAAATTATAACCCATACGCATCATGGAAACCATATCTGGGTAGTTATGGAGGGCAAGGGGGAATTTATGACAGCAGGCGAGACACAGGCCATTGATATCGGCAAGATAGTGATCGTACCCGCTCTTGTAGACCACGGGATTCGCAATGCTTCAGATGAAGATCTTGTTATTGCGTCCCTGACGGCTCAGGGTGACTGATAAGGCGGAATGGAAAATGAAAATATTCAGGAATGCTGACGTAATGTGGCGGGAAGAGGACGAATACAGGGCGCAGGCTTATGAAAGGCTTGAAAAAGGAGAAGATGCCGAAAGGATCGGCACATCCGTTTTATTCCACAATGGAATGATGCTGTCGCTTAACCTGCTTGGGACAGAGATATGGAAAAGGTGCGAGGGCGGGACGATCGATGAAATAGTATCTGAACTTACCGGGATATTTGATGTTGAGCCTGAAGTCCTGAAAAAGGATGCGGAGGCATTTATCTCCGAGCTGAAAGAAAAGGGGTATCTCAGATATGAATGACTTTCTTCCGGGCTCGCCGCTGACGATCAACTGGGCTGTTACGAACAAATGCAATTTTAAATGCAGCCACTGCTACAGCCGGAATGACCCCTCCGGTGAACTTGATATGAACCTGCTTTTTCAATGCGTTGAGAGAGTCGCAAAGGCAGGCGTACTTTCGATCAACTTTGGAGGCGGGGAGCCTCTGTTAAGGAGCGGCCTGATGGAAATAGCACGGTTTGCTTCACAAAACGGCCTGCGGGTTTCCATGAACAGCAACGGTTTTTTAATAGACAACCGGAAGGCGGTTGACCTGAAAGTCAGCGGATTTTCAAAAGTCGGGATAAGCATTGACAGCCACCTGTCTGAGATCCACGATGAGTTCAGAGGCGCAATTGGCAGTCATGAAAGGGCGGTGAGGGCGCTTGACTGCCTGAATAAAGCAGGGATTGAGACATCCATATCAACCGTGATCTGCAGGATCAATCACAAGGATATTGACGCATTGGTTGAGTTTGCGGCCCGGAACAAAGTGAAACATCTCAATTTTCACAACTTCAAATGCTCAGGACTCGGATATTCAAATAAGGACAAGCTGGATCTATGCGGTGATGAATGGAAGGAATTTTATATCAAGGCGCTTGACGCAAAAAATAAAACTAAAGACCTGGATATATCGCTTGATGATCCTGTGATAGCTCTGCTGGGGGCTAATAAAAATGGATCGATGGTCAGGGGAAGCATCTGCGGGAAGCTTTCATTGAATATTAAATCAAACGGGGATATAACCCCATGCGGATTTATCCCGATCGTGATAGGCAATATCACAAAAGACGATTTAAAAGACATATGGAAAAACTCTCCGGCGCTGATCAGGATGAGAAACAAAACACCAAAAGGCAAGTGCGTAACATGCGGCCATTATGCGGATTGTCTCGGCGGCTGTACAGCGCGCGCCATCGCGCTGACAGGCGACATGAACAACCCTGATCCGCATTGCTGGTATCATGAATCCTGATAACTTGATAGATCCGTTCATCGTTTACTGGGACCTGAGGCCGTCGGGATACAGTGAAGAGACGATCTTAAATGTTTGCGATGAACTGATAAAGAGCAAAATATTTGTCCTTAATCTAAGAGATATTTCACATCCTCTAAGCGCCGCCTCGATCGGTATTCTCGAAAAACTGGGTGAAACGAATATTAAGATCAGGCTGACTGTGAAGCACGATGCCGTTGAACGGCCGATGATGGAGATATTACAGAAACGCAGGGTCTCTATTTTCACAGAGACGGATTCCATAGTAAAACTCCGATCCACTGATGCTGCCGTTACGGGCAGTGTTTCATTTTTATTAAACAAAAATAACTTCCATGATATTCCTGACGTTATTTGCTTCTGCTTAAAGAGCCAGGTAACTGAACTTGAATTTCCGATACAGAGGGCTGAAGACAAAGATATATTTTATCCTGACTTCGAAAATATTGGCCGGCTTCATGATGAACTGAAATCAATGTCATTTGAAAAGCTGAAGGTAACGGTTCATGATCCTTTTCTCTGGAAGGCCTTTCATGACAAAGAACAGCATGAAGGAACGGGCTGTAACGGCGCAAACACGATGATCTATATCTCGCCGGATCTTGACGTTACTCCATGCCCTTTACTGCCTTTAAATATGGGGCATCTTGGCACTGATACTTTAAATGAAATCTTTTCTTCAGCCAAAAGACGGCAAATAAGAAAAACGCTTCTTGCTCCGCCTTATGAATGCCGGAAATGCGCCATGGTTGATAATTGCATAGGCGGCTGCAGGGGAAGGGCCTATGTTTTAGATGATACCTTTGATAAGAAAGACCCGGCATGCCGGTTTTAGTGGTTTTGCATTCTGTTAAGGCTGCGGCTTTTGCAAAATACCATTTTCTGTTAGCCAAATTCATCATAAATATGTACAATAATGTACTATTGTGAACAGGAGATATGAAATGAAAAATTTGAAGTCAATGGTCTTTACAATTTTAGTTATTGTTTTTTTCGGGCTGACCGTTTTTTGCGGTCATTCAAATGCCGAAGATATGATGCCGTGGAAGCTTGACAGGGTGATAGGTTCACAGGCAACTGATTTTAAAATAAAGGACCTGAAGGGCAATGATGTCACGCTCTCGTCTTTTAAAGGCAAGCCTGTACTGCTGAACATCTGGGCCACATGGTGCCCTTACTGCAGGAAAGAGAGGGCTGAGCTGAATGAACTGTATAAAGTGTATAACGCTAAAGGGCTGGTAATAATCTCGGTAGCTAATGACAGAGATATTGAAAAGGTAAAGCAGTATATCAAAAGCAATCCTGCCAGCTACATGGTTCTTTCAGATGAGGACGGCATTGTAACAGATGCCTACAGTGTTTACGGCTTGCCGACCAACTTCCTTATTGACCGCAATGGTGTAATAAAAAACAAGTTCACGGGTTTTCGAAGCTGGACAGACCCTGAGTCAATAAAGATCCTGGACGACTTTATCAAGTAGATTTTATTTCTTGACAAATAAAATCTCCAATGATTAGAATTTCTCTCATATCCAATGTTATATAGTTTTAATATTTAATAAACAATTTAATAAGGAGGAATATTATGAATCCCGAAGACGTTAAATATCACAAGGAGCACACCTGGGTAAAAGTTGAGGACAAGAAGGCTACGGTCGGCATCACTGACTATGCCCAGGAATCCCTTGGAGACATCGTTTATATTGATGCTCCTGAACTTGACGGGGAAGTAGATGCGGGGACAGAGCTCACTCAGATCGAGTCTACCAAGGCCACTTCTTCCGTGATAAGCCCCGTGACAGGTACCATTGTAAAGATAAACGAGGACCTTTCCGACTCTCCTGAGATCATCAATGAGGATCCCTACGGCAAGGGCTGGATAGCTGTCCTTGATATTGATGACGAGGGCCAGCTTAACGGCCTTATGGATCTGGAGGCTTATGAGAAATATCTTGAGGAAGAGGTGAAGCTTAAATAATGAAGATAACGATTCTTGGCGCGGGCCCCGGCGGGTATGTAGCAGCATTAAGGGCGGCACAACTGGGAGCTGATGTAACGGTTATTGAAGACGGAGAGGTAGGCGGCACATGCCTTAACTGGGGATGTATTCCTACAAAGACACTTATCGCGTCTGCCGAAGTTCTTCACAAGGCGAGAAACGCAAAGGATTACGGGCTGGATTTTGAAGGCTCCATATCTCCCAATATAGCGAAGATAGTTGAGCGAAAGAACAAGGTGGTTGTCACACAGGTCAAGGGCATACGCGGGCTCTTCAAGTCGTGGGGGGTCAACCTGATAGAAGGCAGGGGCATTATTGCCGGGCCGAAAAAAATAAAGGTCACGCTGAAGGACGGTTCTGTTTCAGATATTGATACTGACAAAATAATTATCGCCACAGGTTCAAGGCCTGCGCAGATCCCGGTATTTCCTTTTGACGGGAAGCGGATACTCTCAAGCGACCACGCGATAAATCCGGATTCCATTCCCAAAAGCCTCCTCATTGTAGGGGCGGGCGTCATAGGGTGCGAGTTTGCATTTATATACAAGGAATTTGGTTCTGAAGTGACTATGGTCGAGATGATGCCTAATGCTGTTTCAACAGAGGATGAGGAGATTTCTCAGATACTTGAGAGAGAGCTTAAGAAGAACAAGATAAAGCTTCTGACCAATACTGGCGTTAATAAGGTTGACGTAAGAGATGACGGCATAACCGCAACACTCACCGATGGAAAGACGATTGAGGCAGAGAAGGTGCTCGTATCAATCGGAAGGGCTGTCAACAGTGCGAATATCGGGCTTGAGGGTTTAAGTATAGCGCAGGGTAAACGCGGAGAGATAATAGTTGACAGCAGCCTGCAGACCAATATTGAAGGCATCTACGCCATCGGTGATGTCACAGGTGGGATAATGCTTGCGCACCTCGCATCAAAAGAAGGTATTGTCGCCGCTGAGAATGCCATGGGCGGCAGCAGTAAAGTTAACTATGACGTTATTCCTGCCGCGATATTTACAAGCCCGGAGATAGGATCAGTAGGCCTCAGGGAGAAGCAGGCTGTTGCAGCCGGGATCAAATACAAGGTAGGAAGGTTCCAGTTCAGGGCGCTCGGCAAGGCGCATGCGATGGGAGAGATCTCAGGCATGTTTAAGATGATAACTGAAGATGCGACAGACAGGATAATCGGCGCGCACATTATCGGCGCTCATGCTTCTGACCTGATACATGAGGTTGCTCTTGCAATGGAGAAGGGCCTGACCGCAAAAGATATTGCAGATACGATCCACGCCCATCCGACACTTGCCGAGGGTATTATGGAGTGTTCTGAGGATGTCCATGACAGGGCGATACATTCACCGAAGAAGTAGACAGGCTTTAAGTTTTAGCGGATAAAATACATCATGTCTTGCCGGTTAACATATTGAAATTATTGCTATTAATCCAGGTTATGGTCAGGCTTTCTGCCTGGCCATATAATTTTTATCAGGTAAATATAAATGAAGACCAATGAAGTAAAAATAGGAAATGTATCTATAGGAAAAGATAATCCACTTGCCTTTATCGCAGGCCCTTGCGTGATCGAGTCTGAAGCATCAACTCTTAAGGCTGCCGTCAGGCTTGCTGAAATCTCTCAGCGGCTGAATATACCGATCATTTTTAAGAGTTCATATGACAAGGCGAACAGAACATCTGTCACTTCTTTTAGGGGGCCTGGTATTGATGCCGGGCTAACTATTTTAGATAAGGCGAGAAAAGAGACAGGGCTTTCTATTATCTCTGATGTCCATTCAGTTGAAGAGGCAAAGAAGGCTGCTGAAGTGCTGGACTGCCTTCAGATACCCGCATTTTTATGCAGGCAGACCGACCTTATAATTGAAGCCTCTAAGACCGGCAAGCCTGTCAATGTAAAGAAGGGACAATTCCTTGCGCCGGGTGACGTAAAGAATATTATTAATAAAATGATTTCAACCGGAAATGAAAATATTCTGATCACAGAGCGCGGAGTTTCATTCGGCTACAATAATCTTGTTGTTGACATGCGCTCTATCCCGATAATTCAGGGCTTTGGTTATCCTGTGGTTTATGATGCCACTCACAGCGTGCAGCTTCCCGGCGGAATGGGGAGTTCATCAGGAGGCGAGAGGCAGTTCATATCGCCGCTTACGAGAGCCGCTGTTGCCGCAGGGTGTGATGCAGTATTCTTAGAGGTGCATGAATGCCCGGAAAAAGCTCTCTGTGACGGCCCCAATATGGTAGCGCTGGATTCGCTGCCGGAATTACTGCGGAAGCTGGTTCAGATAAATGAACTTATAAGGAAGATATAAAAGAAGTTATGGACAAGTATATTGAACAGGCAAAAAAGGTTTTAAGGATCGAGGCGGATGCTATAGAGTCTCTGATCGAAAGGGTCAATGAGACGATCATAGAGGCTATTGATATTCTGTATCAATGCAAAGGGAAGGTTGTGGTCACCGGGATGGGAAAGTCCGGGCTTATCGGCAAGAAGATAGCCGCGACACTTTCATCAACAGGAACCTCAGCATTCTATCTTAATCCTGCGGAAGGAAGCCACGGCGATATCGGCATGGTGACAAAAGATGATGTTGTCATTGCAATATCGAACAGCGGCGAAACTGACGAGATAATTAATATCCTTCCGGTGCTTAAGAGGCTTGATGTAAAGATAATCGCCATGACAGGGAACCTTTCATCTTCACTTGCCAAAAAGTCTGATGTCGTGCTTGATATATCAGTTAAGGAAGAGGCATGTCCTATGGGGCTTGCTCCGACCGCCTCGACCACAGCAACGCTTGCGATGGGCGATGTCCTTGCCGTAACATTATTAAGCAAAAAGGGCTTTACCGAAGAGGATTTCGCTTTCTGCCATCCCGGAGGCAATATAGGCAGGAGGCTGCTTACAAATGTCGAAGACCTGATGCACAAAGGAAGCGATGTGCCTGTTGTCGGAGTTGATACAGACATGAAGGTTGCCATACTTGAGATATCATCCAAGCGGCTCGGCATAACAACGGTAGCTGACGCGGAAGGAATGTTCAAAGGCGTGATCTCTGACGGAGACCTCAGGAGAGGCCTTGAAAAATGGGGCGAGGGCTTTATCAATCTTAAGGCAGGTGATGTCATGTCAGCAAATCCCAAGACTATAATGCGCGACGCTCTTGCGACAAAGGCTGTTTCCATAATGGAAAAGAACTCAATCACCTCTCTTGTCGTTCTTGATCAGTCAGGGAAGGCCGAGGGCATAATTCATCTGCATGACCTGCTTAAGGCAGGGATAGTATGAAAAAAAGCATTCAGCATTCAGCATTCAGCATTCAGAAGAAAAAGAATATAAAAGCACAAGCAAAAAAGATAAGGCTTCTTATACTGGATGTTGACGGCGTTATGACTGACGGCAGCATAATGCTTGATAATAACGGGAACGAATACAAGAGATTTCACGTCAGGGACGGCCATGGGATAAAGATGCTCGAGAAGGCCGGCATAAAGACAGCCATCATTACAGGAAGAAGGTCAAAGGTTGTGGACAGAAGGGCGCAAGAGCTCGGCATCACTGATGTTCATCAGGGTGTGTTTAAGAAGTCAGAGGTCTATGAAGGGCTTCTCAGTAAATACAGGCTCAAAGATGAGAATGTCGCATTTATGGGTGATGATACAGTTGATATCGAACTTTTTAAAAGGGCAGGCATGACCGCAGCCCCGGCAGATGCTGAGGATGAGGTACGAAAGATTGCCGGCTTCATATCAGGCAGAAACGGCGGAAGAGGGGCTGTAAGAGAATTTATCAACTTAATATTGAAGTCTTCCGGCCTCTGGGAAAATGTCTCAGGCGAGTCCATTGATTAACATACCCACTCTCATCACATTAAGCAGAATCTTCGTGATCCCGCTCTTTGTCTTTATTGCGGCCAAAGACCCTTTTACCGGAGCCCTGATATTTTCACTTGCAGCTATTACGGATTTTTTCGACGGATATATTGCACGAAGGTCAAAACAGGTAACCAAGCTCGGGATACTGCTTGACCCGATAGCGGATAAACTTCTTGTTATATCAGCGCTCATCGTTCTTGTGGACATGGCGCTTGTGCCCGCATGGATAGCCATAGTCATCGTTGCCAGGGAATTTCTCGTGACCGGGCTGAGGGTGGTTGCATTGACAAAAGACCTGGTGATACCTGCCGAGACCGGAGGAAAGATAAAGGTCGGCGCACAGATCGCTTCGATCATAATACTTCTGCTTGACAGGTCGTTGATCAGCTATGATTTTTTCGGGCCGATCGAGTTTCTCGTTGAATACAGCGTCGGTATCACGCTCCTTTGGGCAGCAATGATAATAGGCCTGGTCTCCGGAGTACAATATTTTCAGGCATTCTGGAAGAAGCTGTAATGGATCCCGGAAGTTATCTTTACCTTCTTATACCGTTCTCTTACATTATCGGCTCCATTCCTTTCGGCGTTATCATAAGCAGGGCAAAAGGCATAGATATAAGGAGTACGGGCAGCGGCAATATAGGCGCGACCAATGTCCTGCGAGGCGTTGGAAAACTACCCGCGTTTCTTACGCTTGTATGTGACATTCTTAAGGGAGCAGCGCCTTTATTTTTGTTATATCTCATACTTGGCGAACGGGGTTCTTCTTCATTTGATCTATGGGGCGGGATGGCGGCTCTGGCAGTTGTGCTCGGGCATCTCTTTCCGGCCTTTCTTTCCTTTAAGGGTGGAAAGGGCGTTGCAACAGGGCTCGGGGTTATGCTTTTTTACAGTCCGGCGACCCTGGCAGTTATGGTCATTATATGGCTGGTGACAGCTGCTTTTAGCAGATACTCATCTCTTTCTGCCATAAATGCATATATTGCCATGCCGATCATACTTGCGCTGTCTGGCGCTTCATATGTAAAGATCGCAATTGGTTTAATACTTGCTGTGATGATCGTCTTAAAACATGCTTCAAATATAAAGAGGCTTTGCAGCGGCACAGAAACTAAAATAGGCGGCAGTAAGGGATGAGAGGGACAGGTAAAGGGAAACGGGCTGTAGTTCTTTTGAGCGGCGGCATTGATTCTACGACAACATTGTATATTGCAAAGGCCCTTGGGTTTGACCTTTATGCCATGACATTTGATTACGGCCAGCGGCACAGCATAGAACTTCGTATGGCCCGTTTATCCGCCGAGAAGCTGGAAGTCAAAAAACATCTTGTCCTTGATATCGACCTTAGGCAGATAGGCGGGTCAGCCCTTACGTCTGAAATGGAAGTGCCGAAGAGAGTTCAGGGTGAAGTCTTTAAAGAAGATTCGGGATCAAATTGCAAATTCCCAACTCCTGATTCCTCAAATATCCCTGTTACTTATGTTCCCGCAAGAAATACGATATTTTTATCATTAGCGCTTGCCTGGGCCGAAGTTACAGGTTCCGCAGATATTTTTATAGGCGCCAATGCAATTGATTATAGCGGATATCCTGACTGCAGGCCGGAGTTTCTCCATGCTTTTGAGAAGATGGCAAACCTTGCTACCAAGGCTTCAGTTGAGGGAAATATGAAATTTAAAATTCATGCTCCGCTTATAGATATGACTAAAGCTGGGATCATAAGAAAAGGCGCTGAACTTGGCGTGGATCATTCTCTTGCATGGAGCTGTTATGACCCTGAAATAAAGAACGGTAAATATTTGCCGTGTTTGAGATGCGACAGCTGTGTCCTGAGAATTAAGGGTTTTAAAGATGCTGGAATAAGTGATCCTTTATCAGATGCCTGAAGATCTTAAAAATCGCTGTTGAACTTGTAGCCGAATCCCGCTCTGCAGATCCCGTTGATATGTTCCGTCCATTGGGCAAGCCCGAATTTCGGAATATCGTCGTGACTTTCTGCTTTGATCGTGATTACCTGGCCCTTTTCAAGAGGGTAATGGGTGACCAGGCTGAAGCCGAGATCTGAGATATCTACTATCTTTCCCCTTGAAAGGATCTTTGTGCTTTGCCTGAACTGTATCTCAGTGACCTTGAACTCAATATCAATGTCGGTTGTTCTTCTGAATGACTTCCGTCTTTCTTTCATTGTTTTAACCTTGCAGTGCTTCTAAGTAAATCTTATCAATTAGGATTAACTAAGTCAAGGAAGAGTTAATTATTCTCCTTTATCCTGAAGTAAGTTATATTTATATTTAGATTTAAATGAAGTAAAATGAATAAGTATGAAAGCGCTGGTCTATAATGAACATCTTGTTTTGAGAACGGACTACCCCCGGCCTGCAAGCGATGAAGCGCTGATCCGGGTCACTTACGCCGGCATCTGCAATACTGACATTGAGATCACTAAAGGTTATATGGGATTCAGCGGTGTGTTAGGCCATGAGTTTGCAGGGGTTGTCGAAGAGACAGATGACAAAGAACTTATAAACAAAAGGGTGGTAGGCGAGATAAACCTTAACTGCGGACGATGTTCATATTGTTTGAACGGCATGCAGAGCCATTGCCCGAACCGCTCAGTGCTCGGCATACTCAACAGGGATGGTGTATTTGCCGGGTATGTAACATTACCGCTAAAGAACATACATGTTATCCCTGATAATGTGCCTGACGAAGAAGCGGTCTTTGTTGAGCCGCTTGCGGCAGCATTTGAAATAACCAGGCAGGTTAAGATCAGGCAGAGTGATAATGTATGTATTCTCGGTGACGGGAAGCTCGGGCTTCTTACGGCTCAGGTTATCTCTCTTTCAGGCTGCAACCTTACTGTTGTCGGAAAGCATGACAATAAACTTGCCATACTCGGCGGCATGGGGATAGAGACATTGATTTTGTCTGAATTTGATAAAAAGGGTTTTGATATAGTTATTGACGCCACCGGCTCTCCATCAGGCCTCAAGACAGCATTGGATATCGTCAGGCCAGGGGGTATGATTGTGTTGAAGACAACCACAGCTGAAGCATGCAGTTTAAATATTAACAGCATTGTGGTCAATGAGGTCACGCTTGTCGGGTCAAGGTGCGGGCCGTTTGATAAGGCGATCTGGGCGCTTGCTTCAAAAAAAATAAATGTCCTACCGCTCATCAGCAGGGTTTTTTCATTAGATGACGGCATTGAGGCTTTTGAGTATGCTTCAGGCAGGGATGCGCTAAAGGTGATACTTAAGATATGAATGATAACGGCATAAATACAGCAGGTATTATCATTATCGGCAATGAGATACTCTCCGGCAAGGTGCAGGATGTAAATTCTTACTATCTTACCGCTGAACTCAGGGCCTTAGGCGTTGATGTCAGGCGCATATCAGTAATACCCGATGAACTTGATGCCATAGGAAAGGAGGCAAGGGATTTCTCCGCTGCATTCGACTTTGTATTCACAACCGGCGGAGTCGGCCCCACGCATGACGATATCACAATGGAAGGTATTGCGCAGGGTTTTGGTGTCAAGCTCGTGTGCAGCCCCTTGATCAGCAATATCTTATCATCGTTGTATGACTCCATGAACGATGCAGTGCTGAAGATGGCCTATATACCTGACGGCTCTGAGATCTTATTTAATGAGAAGATGAGGTTTCCCGTAGTTAATTTCAAGAACATATATATCTTTCCCGGGATCCCGGGCTATCTGAAAAACAAGTTTCCCCTTATCAAAGAGAGGTTCTCATCATCATCCATATACCTGAAAAAAATATTTTTAAAGACACGCGAGTCTGATGTCGCCGCAGTTTTGAGCGAATTCGATTCTCCGGTTAAGGGCATCAGCATAGGCTCTTACCCTATACTTGAACGCGATGATTTTAATCTTATTGTTACAGTCGAATCCAGGTCCATGGAATCACTGGAACGCACAATGAGAAAACTTATTGAAGGACTGCCTGCGATGAGCATTATAAGAATAGAATGATATGGATGAGCTTTCAAAAGAATATGTGATCTCATTTTACTGCAACTCACTCCGGATGCACGGTGACACACCGGCAGCTGTAAAATGGACCGGCCCCGGCCAGCGCCTCCGTTTTGAATCCCTTCTCCATCTCAATGCTGATATATGCGGCAGAAAGATACTTGATTACGGGTGCGGCAAAGGAGACTTTTACCAATTTCTTAAGGAGAAGGGGATAGCTGTTGATTATGCCGGATTTGATATTAATGATGAGATGGTCTCTTTAGCCAGAAGAAAGTTTCCTCAATGCAGGTTCGAGGTTTTTGATATAGAGCGGGATTCACTGAATGAGGATTTTGATTATATTTTTCTGTGCGGTGTCTTTAACCTGAAGTTGGAAGGCATTTATGATACTGTAAAGAATGTGCTGTCAAAGCTTTTTAAACACTGCCGTCGCGCCCTGATCTTCAACGCGCTTTCTTCGCATGAACCGAGAAAGGACTTCGAGCTTCACTATATCTCGCCGGAGGATATTTATGATTTTGCGGCAGTTAATATCTCGCCTCACGTCGCTCTCCGACATAATAAGGGCTTGTATGACTTTAACCTTTTTATCTATAAGCAGGATAAGCATTAAAGCGTAAGGCTGTTTTTTCTTGGTTTAAGCAATATGTATAATATATTTAACGGGTAATGTTCTGAATCCTTGCCTTAGCCTTCAATGACCATATGAGAGCCAATAAATTTCTTGTTTACATTATGTTGTTATCAATAGTGGCTGTAGTATCTTTGCCGATATTTACTGAACTTTACGTCTATCCTGCTTTTTCCAGATATCAGATGAAGGAAACAGAGGAGCATGCGTTACACATCTCAAATCACATTGCAGGGATGTTCGGTATTGATAATTTGCCCATTGACTATGCTTCATCTGATTTTGTCAATGAGATAAATAATGCCAGGAAGAATTTCAACCTTTTTAAAATAAAAGTCTTTACCCCCGACGGCAGGCTTGTATACTCCACTGAAAATGGCGAGATAGGCGATATCAATGAACACCCATACTTTTACGATATCGTTCTTAAAGGCAATATTTATTCAAAAGAGGCGGAGAAAGACACAAAATCCCTTGACGGCAATATCATACCTATCGATGTTTTTGAAACTTATATTCCTGTAATTAAAGATGGAAAGGTTGCGATCATTTTTGAGACCTATCTTGATAATTCCGCAAGCAAGGCAGCCTTTAACAAGATCATATCAGATATATCGAAAGCCATGTCAATTGTGTCATTGCTTCTTTTTGGCGCAGTAATGTTCAGTTCTTTCAAGGCAAGAAGGAGCATGAAAGAACGTGAGAGCGCGGTAAAAGAGCTTATGAAATACCGTGACAATCTTGAGATTGAGGTGAAAGAGCGAACAGCAAAGCTTGAGGATGAAAAGGCCAAGACAGAAGGTATTCTCGCCGGAATGGGTGAAGCTGTAAGCATGCAGAACCTTGATTTCAAGGTATTGTACCAGAACAAGGCGCATATTGATCTTGTCGGTTACCATTTCGGCGAATATTGTTACAAGGCATATCAGAAGAAGGATAAGGTCTGTGAAACCTGCCATCTCGCAATGGCTTTTAAGGACGGCAGGATCCATACTGCGAAACAATCCAGAGTAACCGATAACGGTGAGATACACTATGAAATAGTGGCATCTCCATTGAAGGATTCATCCGGGAAAATAATAGCAGGCATTGAGATGGTCAGAGAGGTCACTGAAAATGTTCAGAGAGAAAGGATGCTTTCAGAACAGGCCTCAATCGCGCTGTTGCGGGCGGATATCGGAATTGCCCTTACTTATGGAGGCACTCTTAAGGAGATTCTTCAGAGATGCTGCGAATCAGCAGCTACCCGCCTGGATGTGGCTTTTGCCAGGATATGGTCTCTTAACAGGGAGGATAATCTCCTTGAACTTCAGGCAAGCGCCGGGATGTACACACATCTTGACGGAGAACACAGCCGAATCCCTGTCGGTAAATTTAAGATCGGCATGATAGCTAAGGAGAAATTACCGCATATAACCAATAATGTTATCGGGGACTCCGGTCTCAATGACCAGAAATGGGCAAAGCGTGAGGGCATAAGAGCCTTTGCAGGCTATCCGCTTATTGTTGGTGAAGATGTGGTCGGGGTTCTGGGAGTTTTTTCGCGTAACATGATCTCTGACACCGTTGTTGAAGCGCTTGGATCCATATCAAGCAAGATAGCTTTAGGCATTGACCGCAAGCTGGCAGTTTTAGAATTGACCAGATCTGAAAATGATCTCAGAAACCTGTTTGAATCTGTCAATGACGCCGTCTTTGTACTTGATATGAATGGGAACTTCATTGATGCCAATACAGCCGCATATAAGCGGCTGGGTTATACCAAGGATGAGATGCTTTCGATGCATATCTCAGAACTTGACACGCCCGAGTTTGCCGCGAAGGTGCCGGAACGGTTTGAGCAGATCGCTAAACATGGCAAGGCCATATTTGAGTCTGCCCACCTGAGAAAGGACGGCACAGTTATGCCTGTTGAGGTGAATTCGGTACTGACCATTTTTAAAGGCAGAGAGGTATTGCTTAGCACTATCCGTGACATAACTCAAAGAAAACAGATTGAGAATGAACTGTTTCGGTCAAGAGTGGAGTGGGAGGAGACTTTCAATAACATAACCGACATGATCACTATCCATGACCATGATTTTAATATAATCCAGGCGAACAAGGCTGCGCTTGATATGCTGAATTTGCCGGATTCAGTACCGGGTAAACAGCTTAAATGTTATCAATATTATCATGGCACATCATTTCCGCCTGAAAAATGCGTGAGCTGTGAATGTCTCACTACCGGCAAACCTGCTACTTTTGAGATGTATGAGCCGGCTTTTGATAAGCATGTTGAGGTCAGGGCTATGCCCAGGTTTGACCTTAAAGGAGAGATTATCGGGGTTTCTCATATTGTCAGGGATATTTCTTACCGTAAGTCTGCCGAGAAAGCGCTTGAAAATGCGCATGATCTGCTGGAAGAGAGGGTCAGTGAAAGGACCAGGGCGCTTCAGAGAACCAACGAGCAGTTATTGAGCGAGATAAGCGAGCGCCTGCAGCTTCAGCGTAAACTTCAGGAGAGCGAAAGGCGCTACAGGAGGTTTTTTGAGGATTCACCGACATCTCTTTGGGAAATAGATTTTTCCGGAATAAAAACATATATTGAAAAATTAAAGGAGGCCGGTGTAACTGATTTCAGGAATTACTTTTACAACCGCCCCGATGAGGTCATGCGCTGCGCGGCGTTGATCAAGGTTACTGATGTAAACATAACAACGCTTGAAATTTATAAAGCAAGAAGCAAAAAAGACTTCCTGGCAAATCTGGACAAGGTTTTCTGTGAGGAAACATTTGATCTTTTCAGGCATGAATTTATCGCTGTTGCTGAAGAGAACTTTGAACTTGAGACTGAAGGGATAACGCGGAATTTAAACGGCGAGAAGATCCATATATCGATTAAGTGGTCTGTGCAGTCAGGCGCTGAAAAGACGCTTTCCAAGATTCTCGTATCAGTTGTTGACATAACAGAAAGGAAAAAGGCTGAAGAGGCGCTTATCGAGAATGAAAAACGGCTGCGCGCAATTACAGATTCAACAACAGACCTGATATGGGAAGGAGATACAAGATATAATGTATTGAACTGGTTCGGCAATATCGATGCCATTCTGGGATATGACCCGGGAGAGTTTCCGCGCACTATTTCAGGACATATGGAGAGCATCCATCCAAAAGACCGCGACAAGGTTGCCGAATCAATTGAAACAGCAATAAGAACACAGAAAGACATTTTTGCCCAATACAGCATCAAATGCAAGGATGGGACTTATCGTGTCTGGGAAGAGAGAGGCAGGGCTGTTGGTTTTGAAGACGGCAAGGCTGTTAAATGGGTCGGTTCAATAACCGATATTACCGAAAAAGTCCGTATGGAAGAGCAGCAAAAATTTATGCAGGCGAAACTGCTTCATACCAACAAGATGACCGCGCTCGGCACGCTTGTTTCCGGAGTTGCTCATGAGATAAATAATCCTAACGCCTTTATAATGACAAATGCTGAACTGCTGTCCATGATCTGGAAAGATGTCAACAGCCTGCTTTCTGTACATTATAAAAAAGACAAAGACCTCTCTCTTGGAGGCCTTCCTTATTCCGAGCTTCGAAATGCGATGCCTCAGCTGCTTAAAGGCATCAGTGAGGGATCCGGCAGGATAAAGTCGATAATTGACAACCTTAAAAACTTTTCAAGGCCTGATAAAACAAATCTTGATGAAGATGTCGATATAAATGAGGCTATCAGAAACTCGTTATTGATACTCGGCCAGCAGATAACGAAATATACCATTCATTTCAGCACACACTACATGAAAAATCTACCGTTGATAAAGGGCAACAGGCAGAATTTTGAACAGGTGATTATAAACCTTCTCTCCAACGCCCTCCAGGCTTTACCGGACAAGGAATGCGGTGTGCGCGTATCCACGCTTCATAATAAAAAGGATAATTTGATCGTCGTAACGATAAAGGACGAGGGCGCAGGCATACCGGCTGAAATAATGGACCGTATCACTGAACCGTTCTTCACAACAAAGATCGACACCGGCGGCACCGGGCTCGGCCTGTATATTTCGTATGCTATTATTAATGATCATAAAGGAAGCATGAAGTTTGAATCCGTCGAAGGGAAGGGGACGACTGTCAGCATTTATCTCCCTACAAGCCACTTATGAATACAGAAAAACCTAAAGTACTTTTGGTGGACGATGAGCCGCAGATACTTCTGAGCCACAGCCTTTTGCTGCGCACAGCCGGCATTGAAACTGTTACTCTCAAGGACAGCCGGGAGGTTATGCCCATGCTTGAAAAAGAGAAAATATCTGTTATAGTGCTCGACCTTTCGATGCCGCATTTATCCGGCACGGAGCTGCTGTCCAGGATCAGATATGATTTTCCTCATATCTCCGTTATCATTATGACCGCGACCAATGAGATTGAAAAGGCGGTTGAGTGTATACGATTAGGCGCGATGGATTATCTTGTGAAGCCTGTTGAAAAGAGCCGTTTCTTCTCGAGCATCAACAGGGCTGTTGAACTATACAATCTGCGCAATGAGATATCTTCTCTGAGCAAGCGCGTGCTGACGGATGAACTTGAAGATGAGGATGCTTTTTCCGGGATCATCACAAAGAACAAAAAAATGAGATCGATCTTTAATTACATTGAAGCCATTGCCAGATCCAGAAAAGCCGTATGTATAGCAGGTGAGACCGGAGTTGGAAAAGAACTGTTTGCAATGGCTGTACATAATGTCAGCAGGGTTAAAGGCCCTTTTATCGCAGTGAATGTCGCCGGGCTTGATGATACGATGTTTTCCGATACGTTGTTCGGACACAAAAAAGGAGCATACACCGGCGCTGACAAAGAAAGAAAAGGGCTTATCGTCAAGGCCTCAGACGGGACGATACTGCTTGATGAAATAGGCGATCTCAACGAACTGTCGCAGGTAAAGCTCCTGCGCCTTCTTGAAGAGGGTACATATTATCCTCTCGGTTCTGATATTCCCGAGAAAAGCAACGCGCGCATTATTGCATCTACAAACAAGGACATCGGACATGAAACCGTCAGCGGAAAGTTCCGCAAAGATCTTTATTACAGGCTAAGCGCTCACCTTATACATATCCCGCCGCTCCGTGAGCGCATTGAAGATATACCGATGCTGCTCGGCCATTTTTTAAGGGATGCCTCAGAATCTTTGCACAAGAAGGTGCCTTCAGTCCCGACAGAGCTTGTTTCTCTGCTGTCAAATTATTATTATCCCGGCAATATACGAGAGCTGCAGGCCATGGTCTTTGACGCTGTGTCGCAGCATGGGACCGGAAAACTCTTTATGGACAGTTTTAGGGATCACCTGAAGAACAATGCCGAGCTTTCAAGAAATGAATTATCTATCCCGTTAGACATATCCAAATCCGCAATTGAAATATCCGGGCCTTTCCCGACCCTCCAGGATGTAAATGATTTTCTTGTCTCAGAGGCGCTGAAACGCTCAAGCGGGAATCAGGGAGTCGCCGCGTCTCTTCTGGGCATAACCCGTCAGGCACTTAATAAACGCCTTATCAGAAAGAAAAAGCCGTCATGATAATGCTTGTAGACATTTTTTGCTCCTGATACATTATTTGCGATTAAAAGAATCTCTTTGTTTTCAATAAGATAACCCTCAATATTACAAATAAACCATTATCTGTATCAACTGCTGTCTCTTTCCGCGCTGTTAGATAACTATTCTAACTCATTGATATTTCAACATAAATCAATAATATTATGCGGGCACCCTTCTTGCTTATATATAGTATTCTGATTCGAACTAATTGAATTCTGAAGAATATTTCAAACCTGTTGTTCCTTATCAGATGCAATAGGTTCAGAGGAGGGGCAGATGCAGATCAAAGTCAGTGAGGATGTCTTGAAAGATACAAGCAATTGTAAAATGGGTTTTTCATGTTTATCAGGCAAAGGTGATTGCCTTTGTGAGGTTGAGGATAGCGCTAACGGCATGGTTCTTTTTATTAAGCCTGCGTGCAAAGCAGGCTTCTGTTATTACAGGCTCTCATTCGGATGTTCCTATATATGTAACTGCCCTGTCAGAAAAGAGATATTTAACCGTTATAACACATAATTTAAAAATATAATTATTTATTTCAGGAGGATTGATCATGGGAAATCAGTTTGGGGAACTCGATGTTATTGAGGGTGAGTATGATGATGTCGTTGAGAACGATAATGACGCGGATCTCTTTTTTGAAGAACCTAAAGAGATCATAACCAGGGATGAACAGACAACAGACAATCCGATCGAGATATACCTTAAAGAGATGGGCGCTTTCCCTTTACTTACAAGGAAGGGTGAGGTTGATGTTGCAAAGAGAGCTGAGGCCGGAAAGGAGAAGATATTTAAGGTGATATTCGCAACACCCTTTGCGGCCGGAAGGGTCTTGGCCTCTGCCAAGGAACTCAAAAAGAACGATATATTGATCACTGATATACTTGCCGGCTGTGAAGACCTCCCGAAGTCAAAAGAGAAGATGGCTGTCGAACTTTTCCTTAAAAATGTAAGGTCTATCGAAAGGCTTAACAGCAGAAGAATTATTCTTTTCAATGAACTTCATAATAAAAAGACTAAATCGGTTGAGACCAGATTAATAAGATCTAAACTTGACGAGTCAAAAAACACAATAATAAGAAAATTGTCAGAGCTGAACTTTAATAATACCTTTACTGAAAAGATAGTTCAGGATTTCAGGGCATTTGCAGAGAGGTATAATGAGATATCCGGCAAGGAGAAGGCTGATAAAGATGATAAGAAAAAGCTTCTTGAAATCGAGTTCAGTCTTGGAATGAATAAGGCCGGGATCATGAACGCCCTTATTTCCATAGACGAGGGGGAGGCTGAGGTCAGTAAGGCAAACAACATTCTGGTTGAGGCAAATTTGAGGCTTGTTGTAAGCATAGCCAAAAAATATATCTGTAAGGGGCTCAATCTTTCCGACCTGATGCAGGAAGGGAACATTGGACTGATGAAGGCTGTAACCAGGTTCGACTATAAGAGAGGCTATAAGTTCAGCACATATGCCACCTGGTGGATCAGGCAGGCTATAACAAGGGCGCTCGCTGATCAGTCAAGGACTATCAGAATCCCCGTACATATGATAGAGTCCATGAACAAACTCTCAAGGGTTTCAAAAAACCTTGTGCAGGAACTCGGCAGGGAGCCGCATGCTGAAGAGCTTGCCAAGGCAATGGACCTTCCTCTGGGCAAAATAAGGACGATATTAAAGATCTGCAAGGAACCTGTTTCACTTGAAACGCCGATGGGCAAGGAAGAAGACAGCCTTTTAGGTGATTTTATAGAAGATAAGGCATCCCACTCACCTCTGGAGCTGGTGCTTAATGATGAGTTGAAAGTTCAGATGAGAAAGGCCCTTAATACACTTTCCTTCAGAGAGGCAGAGATACTCAAGAAGCGTTTCGGATTGGAAAGCGATGGTTCATTAACCCTTGAGGAAGTTGGAGAGGCATTTAATGTTACACGGGAACGGATAAGACAGATCGAGGTATCAGCCTTGAAAAAGCTCAGGCATCCTGGCAGAAACAAATATCTCAGCGGTTTTATCAATGAGGTATTCACTGAAAGATTCAATCAAATGGAAGGAAGCATGATATAGGCATTAAAATATATACTGATTCATTGTAAGGGCCGGGTAATATAGAAATTATCCGGCCCTTTTTTTGTATGAAATATCCACCCTCAACGAAAAATCTTATTTAATTATCCTCTTGCGCAAAAGCCTGAAAGGGTAGGGCAGAAGTATCAATGCAAGGGCAGTAAGCCACGCCATATCAAGAATGGCCGGAGATATCTCGCCTGATGAAAAAGATCGGCATATGTTTACCAGATGATATAACGGCGAAAAGAATGCAACCTTCGAGACAAATGCAGGCATGTTGTCTATGGGGAAGAATATCCCTGAGAAGAGAAACATCGGCGTCATAAACAGAGTGTTGAAATAATTGAATGAATCTATGCCCGGCACGATAGATGTAACTATTATAGCTATCTCCGCGAATATCAGGCTGCTGATAAAGATGGCCGGAATAGTTGTTACTATCAATGCTGAGCCGAGCAGGCCCATGAAAGAGAGTACAGTCATTATGATGATGCCGTAGAATGTTCCTTTTGCAGCTCCCCATAAGAGTTCGCCCAGGACAAGGTCAGCGATATTTACAGGCGTCACAAGTATGGCGTCAAATGTTTTTTGAAAGGTCATCCTGATATATGTGCCGTATGTGCATTCGAATGTAGCGGCGAACATTGATGACGATGCTATCAGGCCGGGGGCAAGGTAGTTTATATAGGGGACTCCCTTTATCTCATTGACATAAGCGCCAAGCCCTAATCCCAGTGCCGCAAGATAGATGATGGGCTCAAAGAAATTAAGCACTAGGCTGGATTTGTACCGCTTTGTATAGACAGTGAAGTTCCTCTGAAATACCCTGTATGCCCTTTTTATATTCATGTGACCTGATCTTTTAGATGTTTCCCGGTCAGTTGCAGATACGCATTTTCCAGATTTCCGCCGTGGATATTCATAAGGCTGGAAGGCGTATCGATCGTGATTATCTTTCCTTCATCCATGATGGCAACCCTGTCGCAGAGGCTCTCAGCCTCTTCCATATAGTGTGTCGTCAGTATCAGTGTAGTATCCTTTGACTTCATGTGCCTTAGCTTGTCCCAGACATAATGCCTTGTATGCGGATCAAGCCCGGTGGTGGGTTCATCGAGTATCAGCATTTCAGGGGTATTTATCAGAGACCTTGCCAAAACAAGCTTGCGCTTCATTCCGCCTGAAAGGTTCCTGATATTAACATCTGCCTTCTCCTTCAGCTCCATAAAATCAAGAAGCTCCCACGCAAGCCTTGATGCCTCTTTCCTGATGATATCGAAATACCTTGCATAGACGATCAGATTTTCATACACCGAAAGCTCAAGGTCGAGGTTGTCTTCCTGCGGCATCACGCCTATCTTTGATTTGATCAGGCTGGGGTCTTTAGTTGTGTTGACACCAAAGACCTCAAGTTCGCCGGATGTCGGCGGCATGAAGCAGCATATCATGCTCATGGCGGTCGTCTTGCCTGCGCCGTTAGGCCCGAGAAATCCGAAGCACTCTCCCTTGCTGATAGTGAAGTCTATATTATCCACCGCTCTCAGAGAGTTGTAATCCTTTGTGAGCCCTTTAGCAGTTACAATGTTCATGGGAATTATTATAGCATCATCAAATCAGAAGGGGCAGTCTGCCGTGGTTCCTCCTCTTAGTTTAAGGGGAGGGCAGGAGGGGTTATAATCTGTTTATATAAATAACACCGGATGAGACCTTCTTATCGATCATCCGTCTTGCTATCTTCTTTATCAGGTTTCTTGAAAATGGTATGACCATCAGCAGTCCTATCGTATCAGTAAAAAATCCCGGGACAATAAACAGCACACCGGCAATCAATAACATCATCCCGTTGACCATCTCCTCTGCCGGGGATACGCCTTCATTCATATTCTGCTGCATCCTGCGCATCACCCCAAGCCCCACCAGCTTTACCATGTAAATGCCGATAAGAGCAGTCAGCAATAAGACAACTATCGTATTTGCAGTTCCAATTCTTGAGCCTACCTCGATCAAGAGAGAGATCTCAATGATCGGTACGATTATGAATATAAAAAATAGTGGAAAGAACATGCAGGAATTATATCTGAATTAAGGATGATTTTTCCAAACATCACTGTGCTCCTGATTGTTTTGACAGAAGGGTAGGTATATGGTAAATTAAGCTAAGATTCAAAAAGGAGGCAGCGCAATAATGTCTAAGGTAATAGATGCTGTTTTCGAAAACGGTGTTTTTAAGCCCCTTGAAGCAGTAGAGGTAAAGGAGCACGAAAAGGTCTCAATAAAGATAGTCTCGCTTGACGAATGGCAGAATCGCTTTAATAGGATCATCGATAAAATACACAAAAAAGCCTCTCAATACACTTCTGAAGAAATTGAAAATGATATTTCCCTGACCGTAAAAGAGATAAGAGAAGAAAAGCGTGCCAGTTAAAGCTGTCATTGATACCAATATCTGGGTATCCTCTTTGCTCAATCCATTCGGCTTTCCTGCCAAATTACGTAACGCCTTTGAAAAAGGCACATTCCATGTCCTTATATCATAACCCATGCTTGCAGAACTTGCCGATGTCCTCAGCCGTCCGAGAATAAAGGACAAGTACGGCATAACTGATGCCGACATTGAAGAACTTTTGACCCTGATAGAGGAACGGGCAGAGCATGTCATGGTTTTAGATGATGTTGCCGTTTGCAGAGACCCTGACGATAACCTCGTTATTGAAACAGCGATCAAGGGCAAGGCAGCGTATCTTGTAACAAGAGATGATGATATCAAGTTTGACAAGGATGTTTCAGTATTCCTGTTGCAATATGGCGTCGCTGTCGTTTCCATCGCAAAATTCTTAGCGCTCATAAATAAGTCTTAAGTTTTTTCAATGCCTTCAGATAACCTTAAGCTGTAACAAATTTATATTATTATGTCCCGCCAAAATGATTGTGCCTGAAAATAACTGCATATAAATAATCTTCTATTTATCAATCACACCTTTAAACACACTTTTAACTTCCTTCAACAATTCCTTATGAACAGCAGGAGGCCCGGCGACTATGTTTCCGGTTGTAAGATAATCTAAACCTCCGCTGAAATCTGTGACAATACCTCCGGCCTCTTTTATCAGCAGCGTGCCTGCCGCGATGTCCCACGGGCTCAGGCCTATCTCGAAAAAGCCGTCGCATCTTCCTGCGGCAAGATATGAGAGGTCGATTGCTGCTGAACCGGCTCTTCTTATGTCGCTTACTTTACTGATGATATTTTTAAATAACTTCAGATAATTATCCATATGCTCTCTTTGTTTAAAAGGAAAGCCTGTTGAGATAAGTGAGCGGCTCAAATCAGTTGTCTCCAACTGCTTGAGCGGCGTGCAGTTCAGATAAGCGCCATAACCTTTTAACGCAGTGAAACTCTCTTTTCTCAATGGGTCATAAACCACGCCTGCGATCATCTCTCCTTTATGCTCAAGGGCTATTGAGACGGAAAAGACAGGGAATCCGTGAATGAAATTTGTCGTGCCGTCAAGAGGGTCGATGATCCAGCGGTATTCTGAAGATGAAGTTTCATTGATGGATTCTTCAGCAAGAATTCCATGGTTAGGATAGCTTTGCTTAATGATCTTTATAATTAAATCTTCAGACTTTTTATCAACATAGGTAACAAAGTCAGATCTTTGCTTGGTATCTATGTCACCTGCGGAAAGCTTCCCGATATTCTGCAATATAAATACACCTGCGATCCTGGATGCCTTTACCGCTGTCTCAAGATAATCGCTGTCATTATAAATATTCATGAGAGATAATATAACATTTCATCAAGGTACAGTATAATAATATCATCAAATCAGAGCCAGGCAATAAACTTAACTATAGTAAAAGAGGAGAATCATGAAAAGATTTTTAATTGCATTGTTCGCAGTCTTTATCCTTGCCTTAGGAACAGGTATTGCCTTCAGCAATGAAAACAAGAGTAAACATAATGAAAATTCTAATAACAAGGTAAGCCAGGAGCTTTCAGCAAAGCATCCTGATAACTGGGTTGATGAAGAACTTCATGGTGAATACGTTGAAGAGTATGGCGATTCCAAATGTCAGGAGTGTCACGGTGCAGATTTGAAAGGCGGCAAGGATGCCCCGTCATGCAAAGAATGCCACGATAAGCATGAAGAAAATGACTGACGGTATTTTTTTTAAATCCTTCCCCAAATAATTACATGGCGGTCTGAAACGGTCTCAACTGTAAGCGCATCTAAGCCGTTCTGTTTTAACTGGCTCTTTATCTCATCAGGTGTATACGCGGCAAGGAGAGAATTAAAAAAATCCTTCTGCAGTATCGGTGAGGCCTCTGCCGCGTGCTGTCTTACGAGTGATTCAGCAATCTCAGCAGAGGCGGGACGGAAGAGGTCCATAATAAATACAGGCGCGTTCTTTTTTGCGCACTCTCTTACCGTCTCCCACAATACATGAGGATCGGCAAGATGGTGCAGTATGCTGTTTGATATGACAGCATCGAATTTGTACTTGAACAGGGTAGGGTCAGGCAGCAGGCAGTTTGACAGTTTGATACGTTCTGTATAGCCGCACTTATGAATTTCACGCCGGGCTATTTCAAGCATCTCTCCCGCACCGTCAACACCGTTTATCTGTATGTCAGGCAATGCCTTTGCAAACCTGATGATCACATCGCCTGTGCCGCAGCCGATATCCAGCACTTTACCTGATGTGAAGTCCGGAAAACGTTCTTTAAAGTAGGAGACAAAGGCTTCATGAGGTTCAGAGAAATCTGTTTCAGCATATGCCCTTGCCTGTTCTGCGTCATTCATCAACTCTTTTTCAGGAATGCGTTCCATACTTTTTGTCATTCTGGCTTGTCCGGAATCTATTTGTAATCTTATTATTCCTCTTTCCACTGGCATTGAATGTCATATGTGCCGTGCGGCCTGAACTTTCTCTTGAGAAGGTCAAGGCTGTCGCCGAGAAGTCCGTCCAATGAGTAGTCACCCATATTCTCTTTCTGAAGATAATAAAGGTAGCCTATATCCTCTGGTTCAAAACCTATCAAACGCGCTCCGATGCCGTCTGCCTTTAAAGCGTCGGCTGATGCTATCGCTGTCATCATCTTCACAGCAGTTCCGTCAACAGGGCCGTCGCCTTCCATACATACATATCCGTCAAGCACAACGAGGTCAGGCCATACCTTCTTTGCCATCTCAGCGATGTTGTGATGTATCATCTTTACGCTCTTGCGGTAACCGGGATAACTTGAGAAGAGAAAATTGATCAGCCAGTTGGGCAGGGTCCTTCGTGCCTTTGATACGGTGCCGGCAGGAAGCTTGTCAAGAAAGGTCTTGGGAGCGTCAACTTCTACGCCCCCCTTCATGCCGTGCAGCATCGCCATGTCCTGCCTCATGACGAGACCTGCCATATTCTTTATGCCGAATGTCCCTATGGCGAAGTTATGCGTCTTGGGGATGGCAAGGGATATCTTGTAATCATAATCATCTGCCCGTTTTGTTATCCTTAAGTGTGTGTCGCCTACAATGGAATGGATAGTGCTGTGGATGAATTCTTTGTCATTGTCAAAATCAGTAAGAATTATATTTTTGTATTTATCCGGCAGTCGATTGTAATCAAAATCTTTAAACACCTCTTTAGTCGGGATGCCGTTGTAGAAAGCAGAGGCAGATGCCTCGCCTACAGTGATGGGTGTCTCAGGAACGATCTCTCTTATAAACTCTATAACAGCCTCTATCGTCTCGACATGTGTGTTTGCAAAATCAGGTTTGAGCGCGACAAGGTTGGGCTTGATAAGAATATTCCTGGCTTCACTTATGGGCATCAGGTCTTCATGGATCAATGTCAGGCATCTTTTGATATTCTCTTTCCTGTTCTCACCCTTGATGATCGCTGCTTTTTTCCCTGCCATAACACCCCCAGTTGTTTTTTGTCATTCCGGCTTGTCCGGAATCCTTTTATGAGTAACGATTCCGGACAAGCCGGAATGACACATAATAGAGTAATTGCAATATATTTGAAATGGATATTAAAAGCTCGATATATTCATCAGATGCTCAAATGATCCGTCATTCATCCACCTGTCCAGGTCTGAAGGCTCTTTAAGCTGCTGGCCGCGGTATCTTGAAACCGCGACATATGAAGCGCTTAACCCATTCATGCCTGTTATATCTCCCCAGAGTTTTTCAAATTGAGCAACAGGATAGACATCTTCCTGCCCATTTCCCCAGAGATATTTTACATTTTTGATAGTTACATAAGCAGGCGTTCTCATCTCAACATCATGGATCGCTTCTATGACCTGATCATATTTAGTCTTGTCATTTTCTGATCGCAGTATTATCTCTCTGTCAAGCCCGAAGAACGCCAGAAGTGAATCTATCGTTATCCAGTTTGTGAGCGTACTGTAATAACTGAGGCTGAACTCATCATCCTCTCCCGGCAGGGCAAGCCCCTCGATCAGCTGTATCCTGCCGTTCACCTTGGCGAGCCCGCCGCCCTTATCCTCAATATATCTGGGTATTACCTCAAATGTGACGCAGGCTTTATTTGAGATATGAAGCCCTAATAATTCCGGTGAAGCATTAACCCCTAACGTATCGATATTAGAGGATAAAATATATTTTAAGGCTGGGCGCTCCTTCAATATGGCAGCCATTGTGCCGTTCTTTAACATGTTGGGTATCTCATACCAGTGCCCGGGCGGGTTGAACCTTAAAATGGGTTTATTCTCTGAGTAGTCTTTTCCTTCACCTTTAGACTTAGTC
Source organism: Nitrospirota bacterium (assembly GCA_016207885.1). NCBI lineage: Bacteria > Pseudomonadati > Nitrospirota > Nitrospirota bacterium. Next base: position 69,270 of record JACQZE010000027.1, read on the forward strand.
CATTCAATGAGGGCTGTATGCTGCGCATGTCCGGCCTTAAGGTTTTCATCATCCGTGCTTTGCCCGTGCTTTTTCTCCCAAATGAACTGAAGGTCTCTCACCATTGGATAGACCCTCCTTGCTATGCTTTTCCCGGGAGAGAGATAAATATCTTTTTCGCAGCCGAAATGATCGAACCTCTTTAAATATTTCTCTATTGCGTCATGGGTCAAATAACTTGTTGTAAATATATGAGGGATATTCTTTCCAAACAACTCAGCTGTCTTCCTGCTTTTTGCCAGGTGCGCCTCAATAAAGGTTCTGTACCTGTCTCCTGCTTTAAGAAAAGGGTTTATTGGTTTTGCCACTGCCGCGCCATGGCTCCAGCGGCTGCCCATACCTGCGGCAAAGGTCACAACCGCAACCTCACCGTTGCTCAATGATTTAGTGCCGATATCATAAAATGACTTATTCTTTAACGCATCTTCTTCATGGAATAATTCATCACGGCCCACATCTTCAACAATTGTTGTTATTGGAAGCCTGTTCTTTTCGAGGCTGATATCACCCCTTATAAGGAGGGAGCGGATATGTTCATGCGATGTTTTATCAAAACCGTATCTATCCATGATCTCAGCTTCTCCAGGCTTCTGATCATCAGATGAATCCATATCATCATTTGTCCGCTTCGGTATCTCCGGTATCTTTGCATCTTTGCCCTGCAGGAGTTTCGCTATTATGCCTTTATGATTGAAATTGAAATCATAGACTATAGGGTCAATGACAAATGGATATGATGAACTGTATATATCTTTGAGTTCACGCATAATGACTTTTATCCTTTTCTTGAATTGCGAATTGATCTCAGGGTTCACAATAAAAGCCATGCCGCCGCCTGACATTCCTCCAAGCATGAGAAATCCCCAGTAGTCATCTTTGAACTCTTCTTTCATTCGTTTGATCAGGTCATCGGTAAATGCGTTGTTAACGCCGGGAATGATCGGTTGTATCGCCTCTTCCCAATCCAGGGACGTAAGCCTTCCAAGCTCTTTCATGTTGCCTGACCGCAAGGCATCCGTTATCCTGTCAAAGAGCATAATTCCTTTTTCACGTGCAGCCCGCTCTTCGTCATGTTTAAGCAGATACTTTTCAGTGACCATCTCAAGGATCGAACCTACATCCTGTGATATCCCGCCGTGAACAAGTACCATGGACTTTAATATCCTGTCTTCCACATCCGTGGATATCTCCTCCTTTGTAAAGAGCGTATAGTCAGGAAGCAGGCAGCCTCTGCTGATTCCAAATTCAGCGCTTCCAGACTCAGCAAGCCTTCCTGTAATCACCTTTATTCCCGGCCATAATCCTCCTGAATCCTGCCAGCCTCCGCCGGAACCTCCCAGCCATTCGCCAAGTATAGCCCTTGAAGCAACTATCCGTCTGTCCTCATCAGAGAGAGGGCCTGTAAGGTTTTTTATCTGGCCGCTGAACCTCATGAGCTGTGTTATGATCGCTGCAAGCAGGGTAGTGCTGACAGCAAGGCGGGAACCTTTAGGGATGTTGTTAACGCTTGTTACAATTTCTATTCCGCCATCCTTGCCGAGAAGCTTTGCAAGAATATCCGGAAGAGATATTTCACTCTTCTCAAAACACGGCGGCACAATGCCTGATGCGACAACACCGGCTTTTAGCAGTGAGAGGTAATCATTGCTGAAATTAAAAAGCTCCTTCAGGGTTGAGATATCTTTTGTTTCTCTCAGGTCGATCGATGAAAGGCGTATGGCCGGCTTTTCGATATAACGGCAATAACACTCACATGGCGGCAGGATCGGACTATTGCTACCATGAACCCTAAGGTCAACTGAGATATTAACTACTCTGGCGCCTTCTGGAAAGTCCATGCCGAGAAAGAATATATCTGACCACCCGCTGTGTGAAGGGTCGATCCTTACAGGAGATGCGTCGACGCCTACGGGATAATTATCTGTAATAGTATCAGACAACGTAAGCACAGGCGGGACAAGGTATGGATAATCATCCAAACCGTTAATATTATAAAGGTGGTAATTTTCACTGCATCGGCTTATCGAAAGCTTGACCTGGCCAAAGAGATATTGAAATGATAATTTGTGATATGACTCCGCGATCGCGCTGTAAAGGTTTACGTTACGGCCGCCTGCCTTGCCGGCTTCCTCCAGAAAAACACTTATTGCTCTCTCAAAATCTTTTTTACCAGCAGCCTTTATCCCGTCAAGAGGGGCCTTCCCGCTGTGTGAGAGATCAGGGTCTGCAAGGAGACGGAACCTGTATATGAAGAACAGAAACAGTGAAGCCCTGACTTTATGGTAAAGGTTATCAGAGCTTTTTCTGAATGACTCAAGCTCCATTGCAAGCTTAAACAGTCTCTCCATGCTGTGGCCCTGCAATATGGAATCGATCGAGCGGTTGCGCACAGAAGGTGTATCGCTCAATATTGCTTGAATTAGAAAATTAGTCATATCAGAGAGATTATTTTAACATACTCATATTAAAGGCCATTTCTTTATTACATATAATAAAGGTGATATAATAAAAAATGCATTTAAAGGAGGTGTCTTAATGAAAACAGAAGATAAGGGATGGAGCCCATATTTGGCAGGTGTGTTGAGCGGGCTGGTGATCATCGCTTCTGCATGGATCGCAAACAATTTTTTCGGGGCTTCAACATGTTTTGTCAGGACAGCAGGGTTAATTGAGAGGCTTTTTGATCCTGAACGCGTTCTTACAATGGATTACTTTGTCAGGTATATACCTGAAGTGGATTGGCAGATGATGATGGTTATCGGCATATTATTAGGGGCTTTTATCTCATCAGTCACCTCAGGCAGCTTTAAGATAAAAGCTGTGCCTGATATGTGGGAAAAACATTTTGGCCCAAGCAGGCTGAAGAGAGGCCTTACTGCTTTTGCCGGCGGTGTGATACTTATGTTCGGCGCCAGGCTTGCAGGCGGATGCCCGAGCGGTTATGGCCTGGGAGCTCTTGTACAACTTGCGGTTAGCGGCCTCGTGGTTATAATGTGTTTCTTTATCGGAGGCATTGTTGTAGCCCAGCTTTTGTATCATGGGGGTGACAAATGAGTACTCTTATTAATGGATTGATAACAGGCATATTATTCGGTTTCTTTCTTCAAAAGGGAAGGGTGCTCCGCTATGACAGGCAGATAGGCGCTCTCCGGCTCACTGATATGACGATCGTGAAGTTCATGTTTTCAGCGATCCTGACAGGCATGATAGGCGTCCACATACTTTTCATGCTCGGGTTTGCCAAGCCGCTTATACTGCCGACAAACCTTGTGTCCAATATCCTCGGCGGCCTTATCTTTGGTTTTGGCTGGGGGCTGCTCGGATATTGTCCAGGGACATCTCTTGGCGCGCTTGGCGAAGGAAGGGTGGACGCTTTCTGGGGGATGCTCGGGATGCTGGCCGGCGCCGGAATATTTGCTGAACTATATCCGGTTATAAGCGATACGATCCTTAGCTGGGGAAGTGAGGGATTTATCACCCTCTCCTCAATTATCGGCGTAAACGATTGGGTCGTTATTGCAGTCTTCGTAGTTGGAGGGTTGTTTCTCTTCAGATGGCTGGAAAAGGCCGGGCTGTAACAAGAAGAGCCTATTTATTTTTCCTGGAGGCTAATTGGCAAAAAATTCAATGTATCTTTACGGCAAGAATTCTGTGCTTGAACGGCTGCGGTACAACCCTTCAAGCATTAAGCGGATCTACCTTCAGGACAATTTCAGATCAAAAGATATAATAGATGCCATAGCTGCCGGGCAGATACCTGTCAGTCGTGTATCAGAGAAAGAACTTTTACGAATAAAGAATGCTGACCGGATCCAGGGTATTGTCGCAGAGGCTGAAAAATTCAGATACATAGAATTCAAGGAGCTTCTTCGCCCCCGAAATGGGAAAACACTGTCGCTTGTTTTTCTGGACAACTTAAGCGACCCGCATAACCTCGGCAGTATCATCCGCATAGCCGCATGTTTTGATGGTTTTGCCATTGTTATTCCCGAACGTAATTCCTGTGATATTAATGAGACCGTTCTTCATGTTGCATCCGGAGGGGAGAATTATGTGCCGGTGTCAATGATCGGCAATATGTCACAGGCTTTGACAGAGGCGAAAGAAGCAGGCTACTGGGCTGTCGGGACTGTTGTGGAAGACGGGGCTGACATAAATAAGGTCTCTCTGCCTTTTCCTCTTTGTCTTGTGCTGGGGTCGGAAGGAAAGGGCATAAGGCACGGTATCGATAAACATCTTGACATGAAGGTCACTCTTCCGATGAAAGGCGCTCAGCTTTCTTTTAATGTTGCCATGTCATATGCGATATTTGCCCATGAGATAGCAAAACAGCGAAAGACATGATATATTTCTAACTATGGAGGGTAAAATGATAATTATTATTGTTGATCTGGGACACTTCAAAGCATACAGGGTGGTCAAAAACACACTTGAGAGCACAAAGATAGAACCGCTCAAAGCATATGATAATGTTGATGCCCATGGAAAACTCAGTGACAAGGTGAGTGATGGTTCCGGGAAGTTTGCACTAAACGGCGGCAAGCAGGGCAGGAAAGGTACAGGCGAGGCGCATAATGTTGAGTCTGAGAAAAAGAGAAGGGTAATTAAATTGATCACCGGGGACATTGAAGCGCTAATAAAAAAAGAAGGATCTAAAAAATGGTTTTTGGCCGCGGAAAAAAGCATTAATAACCAGATACTGGAAAATCTTTCTTCCGATGCGATTAACAAGATGGAAAAAAACATTATTGCGGATCTTACCGGAACAGACAAGGCAAAACTTCTTGACAGATTCGGTATTTCATAATATTTATATTATCCTTGCGAGGTCATTCATTATTATATTTTCTATTCGAATAATGCTGCCATGCCGAACGAAAAGATACTCATTATAGAAGATGATGCTGATATTGTAGAGATGATCACATACAACCTTGAAAAGGAAGGTTTTAAGGTTGTATCTTCATCAAACGGAGAAGACGCGCTTGAACTGTTAAAAACAGAACATCTGAACCTGGTTATTCTTGACCTGATGCTGCCCGGACTGGATGGTTTTGAGGTTTGCAGCTCCATCAGGAATAATGAGGACACTTCTCATCTGCCTATTATCATGCTTACTGCAAAATCGCAGGAGGCAGATAAGATAGTCGGTTTTGAAATTGGCGCTGACGATTATGTTACTAAACCATTCAGCCCTAAGGAACTTATTGCAAGGATAAGGGCTGTGCTCAGAAGGTTGAAATCTCCCATGCTTAAGAAAATTAAAACCCGGGATATAGCTATTGACACCTTGAAACACAAGGCAACTGTTTTGGGCAATCCGGTACATCTGACCTATACAGAATTTAAACTTCTTGCTTATATGACACAAAGGCCCGGCGTCGTATTAACCAGAGACAAAATAGTTGCTGATGTTTTTAATTACAGTTCAGACAGCTATGACAGGTCGGTCGACAACCATATAAAGACCTTAAGAAAAAAACTCGGGACAGCCAGAGATTATATTGAAACCGTACGAGGTTTGGGATACAGCTTTAAGGATAATTTATAGTTTTTGGCATGTTATTTATAGATAAAACCTTACATCTCTCCAATTTTGCCTTAGAAACCTGCGTTAACCGGTAATGAGCACTAAAAAAAAATCTTCTGAAGAAGAGCTTAAGAAGGCTCATGATGCATTAAATATTCTTGCACAGGAACTCGAAGCCAAAGTGTCGTATCTGAGCAAGATGGATAAAATTAAATCTGATTTTATTGCAAATGTATCCCATGAGATCAAGACACCCCTGACATCAATACTTGGGTTTGTCGAAACCCTGCAGAACGGAGCTCTTAAAGACCCTGAAAAAGCCGATAGGTTTCTTTCTATCATCAAGAAGAACGCGGAGAGCTTATCTAACCTTACCAATGATCTCCTTAACCTTTCCGAACTGGAACTCGGAACCAAGAAGATCGAGAAGAGCGAATTTGACTTGAAAGAACTTGCTGCTGAGGTTATAGCAGGCTTTACTGTGGCTTTTTCTGAGAAAGGAGGCACCATAGAGCTTCATACAAAGGGGGAAGACTTCAGGATAAATGCTGACAGGTTCAAAATCAAGGTGGTTTTGCAGAACCTGCTGGATAATTCTATTAAGTATGGCAAGAAAAATGGAACAGCCATACTCTTCCTTATTGAAAAAGAAAAAGAGATCATTATTGATATTGAGGATGACGGGATCGGCATATCGGAGGAATGTCTCTGGAGAGTTTTTGAGAGATTTTATATGGCTGATAAATCACGTTCCAGAAAAATCGGAGGCACCGGGCTCGGGCTGTCTATAGTCAAACAGATAGTTCTGCTGCACGGCGGTTATATAAGCATCAAGAGCAGGCTGAATGAAGACACAAAGATCGTTGTCTCACTTCCCAGGTCATAAACTGTATCCGTCCTTCTTAATTCAAACATGAATAGAAAGATAAAAAGAAAAAGCAGTTTTCATGTATATATCGTCACGTGTAAAAATGGCACTTATTATACCGGCTACACAAATAATTTGGAAAACCGGATCAAATTACATAACAAAGGTGACGGAGCAAAATATTTAAAAGGCAAATCACCTGTTACATTGGTTTATTCAAAAGAATATGTATATTTTAAAAACGCGCTCAATGCTGAAAGAAAGATAAAAATGTTAACAAGGAAAAATAAAGAGGCTTTAACTGAAGCATATAAAAAGAATATCCTTAAACATCCCAAACTTATTCCTTAACATTCCCCGTTCCGGCAAGTTAACAAACCCTCATCAATTGTAATCTCATATAGAATGCTATTGATTTAATCATTATAATTATAATAGCAGCCTATTGACAATATCAAATAATTGTAATTATCATATAAATAACAATTGATATGAAGGGGTGTGGATGCAGGAAACCATACAAATACTCAAAGCACTATCTGATGAAACCCGTCTCAACATTATCTCTTTGATGAAAGAGGGTGAAATATGCGTTTGTGACATTACTGAAACTCTTCAGGTGTCACAGCCGAAGATATCATTTCATTTGAATGTGCTGAAAGAGGCCGGAATCATAATAGACAGGAAGCAGGGCAAGTGGGTCCACTACAGCATAAATGATTCAGACCTGTTCGGAAGGTTTCTTGTTCTCTCTGTCCTTGATAGAATTCCTAGTGAGACAATGAGAAAAAACATCAGTAGACTTGAAAAAGTTCTGGCAGTGAAAAATAAATGCTGTGAATAGCTAAACATTTTATCGGACGAGAAGGGAGGGAGTAAAATGAAAATAGAAATATTTGATCCTGCCATGTGCTGTTCATCAGGATTATGCGGGCCAGGCGTTGACCCTCTTCTAATAAAGATGAATGAAACCGTGCTGGCGTTAATTAAACAGGGTGTTGAAGTTCAGCGGTACAACCTTGCTCAGCAGCCAAAGGAATTTATGGCTAATAAAAAGGTCGCAGAGCTGCTTCATAAGAAAAGCAAGAATGTATTACCGGTCACGATGGTTAACGGAGAAGTATTCAAGACCGGCGAATATCCGTGTTATGAAGACATATGCAGTAAACTTGGAATCAAAACTTTTAAGAATAGGCCGCTGACAGTAATCAGTTAAAGGAATATAAATGACCAAATACATATTCTTTTCCGGCAAAGGCGGTGTCGGCAAGACGACAATGGCTTGCGCGACCGCCATTCATTACGCATTACATGGAAGAAAGACACTGATCGTCACAACCGATCCCGCCTCCAATCTCGCCGATGTATTCGAGCAGGAGATAGGGCATAAGGAAACGCCGATTAGCGGCATTGGTAACCTCCATGCCATGGAGATAGATCCAGATGAGGCAACAAAAGAATACCAAGAGCGGATCATCGGCCCCTTCCGTGAGATAATGCCTGATGACGTGATTACATCTCTCGAAGAAAACCTGAGCGGGCCCTGCACAACAGAGATGGCGGCCTTTGACAGGTTCATTGATTTCATGGGGACGGATGAATATGAGATCATCATATTCGACACTGCCCCGACAGGACATACCATCAGATTGCTCGAACTTCCCGTTGACTGGTCAAAGCATATCGAGGAATCCGCACAGGGCAGCGGCCAGACCTGCCTCGGCCCCGTGCAGTCGTTACAGGATTCCAAAGATAAGTATGACCGCGCAACATCCCTTCTCAAAGATACTGAACGCACCGACTTCATCTTTGTCATGCGGCCTGAAGAACTCTCTCTTTATGAAACATTAAGGGCATCAAAGGAGCTTGAGACCATCGGCATTAATTCAGGGGAGATCATTATTAATGGCATATTGCCTGAAGAGGTCTGTGAGATTGAATTTTTCAGGAAGAAATACGAGGCACAGCAGAAAATAATCAAAAAAACGGAAACTGCAATAGAGAAGATAAAACGATATATGCTGTTGAGGGATAATGAAGTGAAGGGAATAGATGCTCTCAAAGGTGTGGCAATGGAATTGTTTAAAGAAGGGGTTGAAGGTCAGAGGTTCTGGATTAAAAAGCACAAGACAGAAGACACCAGACTGAAGACAGAAAAAAGTATCCTTCCATCAGGAAAACCGGATATTGAGAAGCTCTTGCTTCCTTCTGGTGGCACAAAGGCCATCTTCTTTACCGGCAAAGGCGGAGTGGGCAAGACAACCATATCATGCGTCACTGCCGTTTACACTGCGCAAAAAGGATTGAAAACTCTCATTGTAACAACAGACCCTGCGGCGCATATCGGAGAGGTGTTTGATGTAAAGATAAATGATGAATCGACGAAAATTACGGAGAACCTTTTTGGCGTAATGATCGACCAGGACAAGGCCTTTATTGAATACAAGGAGAGAATTATAGAAGAAACGCGAGGAAAATATTCCGATGACATGTTAGCCGCAATGGAGGAGGAGCTTAATTCTCCCTGCATTGCGGAGATGGCGGCATTCGACAAATTCATCCGCTTCATTGAAAGCAGCGCCTATGATGTAATTGTCTTTGATACGGCGCCGACAGGGCACACGCTGAGACTCCTCGACCTCCCGTTTGATTATGCGAAACAGGCGGAGATGATGATAGACACGACAGAAGGCGCCAAAACAAAAAGAGAGACAGAGAACAGGTTCCAAAAGATCATCGAGCTGCTGCGCAACCCGAAGCAGACGGTCTTCTGCCTCGTACTCTATCCTGAATCAACTCCGATCATTGAGTCATACCGCGCCATGATCGATCTCAAGAATGCCGGGATAGAGACGCAGCTTGTGGTCGCAAACATGGTGCTTCCCGAAGAAGTATGCGTGAATGATTTCTTCAAAAACAGGCTGCGGATGCAGATGCGGTATCTCAGAGAGATACAGAATAAATTCAATCTACCGGTGCTCCAGTTCCCGATGATGCAGGAGGAGATAAAGGGGCTGAATCAAGTAATAAAGGCAGCGGTAATTTTTTAAATTATTTTTAGATCCGCTTGGAAAATGAAATTATTACAGTCAAGTGCATGCTTTCCGAAGGCAAAGTAATAGCCTGAAAGAGATGAGATTGCCTGTGAGGCAAGAGTATTTAAAAATCAGAAAGAGGCTATAACAATATGGCTGAACAAAGAGTAAAGAGGCTTTCTTTCATAGACAGGTATCTCACTGTCTGGATATTCACTGCAATGGCGCTTGGTGTGGGCCTCGGCTACTTTGTCCCCGGCGTTGAGGGATTGATAAACAGCTTTCAGTCGGGCACTACAAATATTCCCATAGCCGCCGGATTGATCCTTATGATGTATCCGCCCTTTGCCAAGGTGAGATATGAGGAATTAGGGGATGTGTTTAGCGATAAGAAAGTGCTCGGACTTTCTCTTATACAAAACTGGATCGTCGGCCCAATACTTATGTTTCTTCTGGCGATAATCTTTCTCCATAACTATCCTGAATATATGGTTGGACTGATCATGATCGGCCTTGCGCGCTGCATAGCCATGGTCATCGTATGGAATGAGATCGCAAAGGGTAACACTGAATACGCTGCCGGACTTGTTGCTTTTAACAGTGTCTTTCAGGTGCTTTTCTACAGCGTCTACGCCTGGGTCTTCATCACGGTGCTGCCGCCTCTCTTCGGACTCAAAGGGGGCATCGTACAGGTAAGTATGGGAGAGATCGCAAAAAGCGTTTTAATCTATCTTGGCATCCCGTTCATCGCGGGAATGCTCACGCGGTTCATATTGATAAAGGCAAGGGGGAAGGGATGGTATCAAACTCATTTCATCCCGAAGGTCAGCCCCGTTACCCTGATCGCGCTGCTTTTCACAATTGTGGTCATGTTCTGTTTAAAAGGGAACCTTATTGTCCAGATCCCGATGGATGTGGTGCGTATCGCCATTCCCCTTATGCTCTACTTCATACTGATGTTCCTTGTCTCTTTTTATATGGGGAAAAAGGTCGGCGCAGATTATTCCAAGACCACAACCCTCGCCTTTACCGCTGCAAGCAACAATTTTGAGCTGGCCATCGCGGTAGCTATCGCTGTCTTCGGCATTAATTCCGGGGCGGCGTTTGCGGCAGTCATCGGGCCGCTCGTGGAAGTGCCTGTGATGATCGGGCTGGTGAATGTAGCGCTCTGGTTTCAGAGACGTTACTTCATGACTGGTTTATAAGAATTTATACTTAATTAAAATCTCATTCCCGTCTCTTTTTTTAAGTGTGGTAAAATCCCTTCTTTGGCAAATGATAGCCCCAATCAATTAAAATATTATAACTACTTTCTACATTGGAGATATCTGTTGAAAATGAAATTTTATCTTAAAACTTTTGGCTGTCAGATGAATGTTAATGATTCTGAAAAGATAGCAGGCATCTTTATGGAATCCGGTTACGGAGAATCTGAGAGCGGAAGTCAGGCTGATGTAATAGTCCTTAACACCTGCAGTATCAGGGAGAAGGCAGAGCAGAAGTTCTTCAGTGAGCTCGGCAGGCTCAAGGATGCAAAAAAGAATAATGCAAAACTTAGAATAGCCGTTGCCGGATGCATTGCAAGACAGGAAGGTGAAAGTATCATAAAAAGATTTCCCTATGTTGATTATGTATTCGGCCCTGATAATATCGACAGTCTTCAGGAATGGATAGATACAGGAGAAGGCAGGACATCTGTTAAAGACAATCCTGAATATCACCTGAAGTATCTTCCAATGAAGAGGGAAGGTGGGGTGAGGGCGTGGGTATCGATTATGTACGGATGCGATAATTATTGCGCGTATTGTGTCGTGCCCTATACACGCGGAAGGGAGAGGAGCAGGCCGGCTGAAGATATAGTTAATGAGATCAAGGCGCTTTCTGAAGAGGGGTATAAAGAGGTTACATTGCTTGGCCAGAATGTGAACTCTTACGGAAAAAACATTTCAGTAAGATCAGGGTTTCCGGAACTTCTTGAAAAAATACATTTAATAAATGGGATTGAAAGGATCAGGTTTGTGACTTCTCACCCGAAAGACCTTTCTGAACATCTCATAACTGTAATGAGAGATATGCCCAAAATTTGTGAACATATTCATTTACCACTTCAGGCCGGCTCAGACAAGATACTTAAGCTGATGAACAGAGGTTACACTTTTGATGATTACATGCAAAAAATCGAGAAGATAAGGTCAAATGTACCTGATATGGCAATAACTACTGATATTATTGCCGGCTTCCCTGGTGAGACTGATGAGGACTTTAATATGACTATGAAAGCACTTGAAGCAATTGGGTTTGACGGCATATTTGCGTTTAAATATTCAAAGCGTCCCGGCACCAAGGCAATTGAACTGCAAGGCCACATTGATGAAAATTTGAAATCTGAAAGACTTTCTCAGATACAGGAACTTCAGGAGTCAATAATATCAGAGAAGAATAAAAACCTGAAAGGCGAGATAGTCGAGATACTCACAGAGGGCTTCAGTAAGGGTGACGCTGCTAAACTTACAGGACGGACGACTAAGAACCAGATCGTAAACTATTTTGGGGATAAAGGCGATATCGGGAATTTTGCCAGAATAAGGATTCTTGAAGTAATGCAGCATTCATTATATGGGGAAAAATATAAAGACATATAACAGGTCATCCTCTCATATGGAAATGTTTATAAATAAAGAACATATACATACTTACTTAATGGAGTAGTTAAGTGAACAACCTCAACTATTTAATATATCACTTAATATACTACTGCAACTTACAGAATCTGCCCATAGTGTCATAATTAGTAACGACTTCAAATTGATCTGTTATCAGGCACAAATTATATATTCAACCTATTGTATTACAAGTATATTTTATATGCCTAAATCTTGTGCAATCATAGGCAACCCCAGTATGGAAGCCGATTCATAAGAGGAGATACCCTTATTAACAACAATTTTCTAACAAAGGACAGCTACGCCTAACGTCTGATAATTTATATTATGTTAAATTAGACATTATCCATCTCTTTGCTTCATGAATTGATGTAATATTACCTCTGAATTGTTCTTCTTCTAATTGGGCTAAAATAACCCCTATTTTATGGCCAGGCCCTATACCTAATATGTCCTGAACCAAGTCACCAGACAGTAATGGATTCTTTTTGATATTTATAAACTCCTTTGCTTTTTTGACCAAAGGCAATATATCACGCCTCTTAGTTATTCCAATTAACACAGCTGCCTCAATTGAGTTTTTACCAGCCTTGCTGAACGCTCTAAATAATCCATGTTGATCAATTCTTAAAGAGCAAGAGATATGATAAACATCAAGGATCTTTTTTAAAGCAACAGCATTTGCTCTGCTCAACTTAAGTAAATTATCAGAATGTTGATCTTGTGTGCCTTTTTGAGCATGTAGTAATGCCAGTCTGATCATGGCAGACCTTGTCATATCCTGGCTTATAATAGACTGAAGGTAGTTAGTATATAAACTTAAAGTATTACTTAAACTATCAAACTTCTTTATGTAGATGATATTGCTTAGTAAACTATCAAGCTTTATATTTAAGATGTGAGTTAACACATTATCATTAATACATATCTGAAGGTAGTTGCCTGCCTTGGGATAATTCAAGAGCTTTATAAGTTCATCTGTGATCCTTTCAGGAGCTGTGGATTTCAAGCCTTCTGCATATTTTTTAAGCTCATTTCTCGTATCAGTGGTTATCTTGTATCCCAATTGAGCTGAAAACCTGTAAGCCCTTAATACCCTTAAAGGATCAGCTTTAAGATTTAATGGGTTGATAACCCTGATGCTATTTCGTGTTATATCACTAATGCCGTTAAAGGGGTCTAATAGGCCACGATCAGGAGACCATGCGATTGCGTTTATCGTAAAATCTCTTCTGGCAAGGTCGTCTTCAATAGGCTCTGTAAGATAATTGATATCTACAACATTCTTGTCTTTTAGTACAATCCTGCATGTCAGGTCTTCCTTAAGTAAAACAAATGTGCCATTGAACCTTCTCGCCACTTGTTTTGCTAATTTTGCGGCATCACCATTAAATACAAAATCCCTGTCCTTAGATGTCCTGCCAATTATAAGATCACGCAGATACCCGCCAGCAAGATACAAATGGTTTTTCGTCTGTGCGAATAACCATTTGTTTAGAGGGTCTGAAAGAATTCTCTTTGAAATGTCCATGGTCTAATAATACCTGTCTTTGTTAAAGAGGGGCAAGCCGGGAATGAAATAATGCAGATTTAAGACTATTAACTTCTTAATTCAGCCTGAAGTTCAGATTTTAGAAGTTCGACTATACTGGCATGCAGCCTGTCAACCTCATCATCGGTCAATGTCTTGCTTGAAGAGCGGTATCTGATAGCAAAGGCAAGGCTCTTTTTATCATTGGGGATAGGTTTGCCCTTATAAATATCAAAGAGAGCTACAGAGTCGATTATGTCTGATTCAACATTCGATATCACTTTTCTGACATCAGAAACGGTTATATTATCATTCACAACCAATGCGGCATCTCTCTCGATATAAGGGAATTTTGGCAGCTGGTTATAAATTATTCCTAAAGGAACTGCATTAAGTATCATGCTTAAGTCATACAGTTCAGCAATAGTTATGTCGCCTTTTATATTAAAGTCCTTTGCAACTCCGGGATGGAGAACGCCGATGCTCCCTACCCTTTCATTCCCGATCATTATCGAGCATGATTTTCCGGGATGGAGGTATGGCTCAGGCGCAGTTGTATCCTGCTCAAAAGATATATTCTTTAGATTTAAATCGGTCAGAATATTTTCAAAGAGACCCTTGATGTCATAAAAACCATCATGCCTGTTCTCATATATCGAAGCGGTCTTTTCTTTGTGAAAAACTGCTCCTAACTGAAGTATCTCATTAGGAAGTTTATCCTGAGATGAGAGAAAGATCTTTGATATCTCAAAAAACCTGATCATCTTCTCACCGCGGTTTAAATTAGTGCTCACATTATTCAGCAGCGCCGGAACAAGAGTAGTCCTCATTGCTGATTCTTCTTTTCTTAAAGGGTTCTTTATATAAACCAGTTCTCTCCTTTTATCATTAGAAGAGAGCTTTATCTTCTCAATGGTGTCCGGGCTGATAAAGCTGTAATTAATAACTTCATAAAAGCCGGATCTGACAAAAGATGTTTTCAGAGATGTGACAATCTCCCGAGTGCGATGTTCAGGAGCAACGCTCATCTGTATTACAGGAAGAGTTGATGGAATATTATCATATCCATATAGCCTTGCTATCTCCTCAATGATATCCACATCCATGCTAACATCAGCTCTGAAGCTTGGAGGTGTAACAGTGATCATATTGCCGGATATCTTCGGATCAAAACCGAGACTCTTAAGTGTCTTTTCAACAAATGCTTCTTCAATATCAATGCCGATCAGTGAGTTTATCTTCTCAAAAGTGAGCGATATATTTTCAGGTTTGAACTGTGTCGGGTAGATATCTGTTGTCTTGGTTACCTTGCCTCCGGCGAGTTCTGATATCAGCTGGGCTGCCCTGTCCAGTGCAAGCGTTACAGCTTCTTTATCAATCCCTCTCTCAAACCTGTAGGACGACTCAGTCAGAAGGCCGAGCCTTTTTGATGTTCTCCTGATCGAAGAGGGTTTGAAATATGCGCTCTCAAGAAGTATGCTGGATGTTGAATCAGAGACCTCTGTGTTCTTGCCTCCCATAACGCCGGCGACAGCAACGGATTTATCGGCATCGCATATCAGCAATATCTCATTATGAAGCAGCCTCTCTTCGTCATCAAGGGTAGTGAATTTATGAGCGTCATCTGCCCTCTTAACAACTATCTTGCTTCCTGACAGTTTATCCAGATCAAAGGCATGCATCGGCTGGCCGATCTCCAGCAGGACATAGTTTGTCACATCAACGATGTTTGATGAAGGCCTGATGCCGCATGCCTCAAGCCTCTTGACGACCCAGTCCGGAGAAGGAGCAGGCTTGATGCCGGTTATAATGCGTGAAGAATATCTATGACAGAGCTCAGGCTCTTCTATACTGACTTCAGGCCCCTCTCCATCTTCATATTCGATCTTCACGGAAATATCTTTTAGCGGGAGTCCCAGAATTGTAGATATCTCACGGGCAATTCCCCTGATGCTCAGACAGTCCTGCCTGTTAGGAGTTATCCCTATGTCAAAGACTGTATCACCTTCAACATTCTCTATCTCCTCGACCTCCAGCCCTGCCATTGTAATGGCATGCGCCAGTTCTTCAGGTGAAATATTGAAGTCAACAAACTCTTTAAGCCAGTTATAAGATGCTTTCATAGTTTTAAAATTGTTCTAAAAACCTTTTATCATTCTCAGGAAAGAGGCGGACGTCATCAATGCTGTACTTGAGCATTGCAACGCGCTCTATACCCATTCCGAAAGCAAAACCTGTGTATTTGTTCGGGTCATAACCAGCCTTTTCATAAACCTTCGGATTGATCATCCCTGCGCCGAGTATCTCAATCCATCCGGTATTGCTGCACACATTGCATCCTTTTCCTTTACACATTACACATGAGATATCAATCTCAGCGCTCGGCTCTGTAAAGGGGAAGAAGCTCGGCCTCAGCCTCACTTTTGTATTCGGCCCGAATACACGATGTATGAATAGTTCAAGGACTCCTTTGAGATCGCTCATCCGGAGATTTTTATCTACCATAAAACCTTCAAGCTGATGGAACATGGGGATGTGGCTTACGTCAGAATCACACCTGTAGACCTTTCCCGGCGCTATGACCCTGAGCGGAGGAGCATTCTTTTCCATGACCCGGACCTGTACAGATGATGTATGTGTTCTCAATACAACATCATCGCTGATATAAAAGGTATCCTGCATATCCCTGGCAGGGTGGTCTTTAGGCATATTCAGCGCTTCGAAATTGTAATAATCCAGCTCGACCTCAGGCCCTTCTTCAACAGTGAAGCCGAGAGAGATAAATATATTTACAATGTAATCAAGAACCTGGGTAATCGGGTGGAGACGGCCAAACGGGATATAATTGCCCGGGATGGTCACATCGATCCGTTCACTCTTCAGCTTTCTATCGAGTTCCCGGGCGCTGAATGAGTTTTCCAGCTTGGTAAAAAGCTCTTCCAGTGCATTCTTGGTTTCATTGATGACGCGTCCATATTCGCGCCTTTCTTCACTGGGGACTGAACTGATAGCTTTTAATTTTTCGGTGAGTATGCCCTTCTTTCCCAGATATTTTATCTTCAGGGTCTGGAGGGCATTCAGTGTGTCGGCTTTTTCAATTTCTTCAATGGCAAGATTCTTTATGGAACCTGTTTCACTTGTCATTCAGCTTTTTTGGTCATCTCAACAAGCCGGGAAAAAGAATTAGGGTCATTATAGGCCATATCCGCAAGAACTTTTCTGTCCATCTGAACATTAAGCTTCCTGAGGCTGTTCATAAACTGGCCGTATGTAGATCCCAACGCCCTGACTGCAGCATTTATTCGCACTATCCACAAAGACCTGAAATCCCGCTTTTTGAGCCTCCTGTCTTTATATGAGTTCAGTAAAGCCCTGTCAACGGCCTGCGTGGCAACCCTGAACAGCCGGCTTCTTGCTCCGTAATAGCCTTTGGCCATCTTGAGCACTTTATTTCTTCTTCTGTTGGTTTTAAAACCACCTTTTGCTCTTGGCATGAATCTTTTCCTCCTGCATATGCTTAAATATTATTTGTTATATATATTGAGTGGTTATTATACAGCAAAACATATATTTTTTTAAACAGGCAACAGTTATGAAAAAGTGACAGATAACATCCATGAATGAAAAGACAGATGCATAATGAGAATCCGGCAATTAAACCATTGCTTGTCAGCGGTTATGAAATTAGTAAGGCAACATCTTTCTAACAGCGTCAAGGTTGGCATCATGAACCATACATCCCTGTCTCAGCTTCTTCTTTGTCTTGGCATTCTTACAAGTCATCATATGACTGGCAAACGCCTTGTTTCTCTTAAACTTGCCTGTGCCTGTCTTTCTGAGTCTTTTTGCAGCCCCTCTGTGTGTCTTTATTTTCGGCAAAACAGCTTCCTCCTTGGTTTCTGTATAAAATAAATTATTTGGGTGAAAGGACCAGCATCATGCGGCGGCCTTCCATCTTTGCTCTCATCTCAATAACTGCGATATCAGCCAGAGCTGAACATACCTGGTCAAAGATGTTCGTTGAAAATTTGGATGCATAAACTATCTCTCTGCCCCTGAACATCATCGATACTTTGACCTTATTTCCTTCTTCAATGAACTTCCTGGCGTTCTTTATCTTAAATTCAAGGTCATGTTCGCTTGTCTGAGGCCTGACCTTGATCTCCTTTAAAGTGATCGTCTTCTGCTTCGTATGTTTTTTATTCAGCTGGTACAGATATTTGCCATAATCAAGTATCTTGCAAACCGGCGGATTTGTGTTCGGCGAAACCTCAACAAGGTCAAGGTCCTGGTCAATCGCGATCTTCATCGCCTCATTCACGCTTAATATTCCGAGCTGCGTTCCGTCGCTGTCTATCACCATCAGTTCTCTTGCGCGAATCCGCCTGTTGATCCTTAGACCTTTTGAGTCAGCGCCCTTTCTGCTTACTTTATTACCTGTGATCATCCACCTCCGTTTTAAGTGTTGCCAAGAACCTGTCAAGCGGCATCTCAATAGATCCCTCTTCGGTTCTTTTCCTTATATTTACAGTTTGGTTTTCCAATTCTTTGTCACCTATTATACACAGATACGGTGTTTTTAACATAGTGGCCCTTCTTATTTTATAACCTATCTTTTCGTTCTCAGCATCAAGGTCTGCTCTTATACCTTCTTTGAGCAGCGATTTAAGAATGGCCTTCCCATATTCAATATGCTTCTCAGAGATAACCAGTACAGAGACTTGTACAGGGGCGAGCCACAATGGAAATGCGCCCGCATAGTGTTCTATCAATATGCCGAAGAACCTCTCAAGCGACCCCATCAGGGCGCGGTGGATCATTATGGGCCTGCAATCCTTATTGTCAGGACTTCTGTAAGTAACATCAAGCCTCTCCGGTATGTTGAAGTCTACCTGAATGGTGCTGCACTGCCATTCCCTGCCAAGTGAATCTTTGACCTTGATGTCAATTTTCGGGCCGTAAAAAACCCCTTCGCCAGGGTCAATGGTATAGTCAATTCCCTTGCCTGTCAGAGCGTTCTTTAACGCATTAGTGGATTTTTCCCAACTAACTTCTCCGCCAACATATTTTTCAGGCCTTGTGGATAGATAGATGCTGTAATGTGTAAAACCGAATGTCTGAAGTATGAAGAGAGTGAACTCCAGCACCTTCAACACCTCTTCTTCAATCTGGTCTTCCGTGCAGAATATATGAGCATCATCCTGCGTAAATCCCCTGACCCTCAGCAGGCCGTGAAGCACGCCGGAGCGCTCATAACGATATACCGTCCCAAGCTCCGCATATCTTATGGGCAGATCTCTGTAGCTGCGGAGATGGCTCTTGAAGACAGCAACATGAAAAGGACAGTTCATCGGCTTTATCTCGTACTCAAGATTATCAATATCCATCGGCGAATACATATTCTCTTTGTAGAAATCAGCATGGCCGGTCTTTTTCCAAAGATCAAGCTTTGCCATATGGGGAGTATATAGAATTTTATAATCTGATCTGATGTGCTCAGCTGTCCAGAAATCTTCAATAGACTTTCTTATGGAAGCCCCGCGCGGGTGCCATAGGACAAGTCCGGCGCCTATATCGTCATTCATACTGAAGAGGTCAAGCTCTTTTCCAAGACGCCTGTGGTCCCGCTTCTTTACCTCTTCAAGAAAGTCGAGGTGTTTCTGCAGTTCATCTTTTGTAAAAAAAGCTGTACCGTAGATCCTCTGCAGCATCTTCTTTTTTTCGTCACCGCGCCAGTACGCGCCTGCAACAGAAAGGAGCTTGAACGCTTTTATCTTTTTTGTGTAGCTGACATGAGGCCCGCGGCAGAGATCAAGAAAGCCGCCCTCTTCATAGACCGTCACAGTTTCATCAGGTATCTCTCCAATGAGTTCAGTCTTGTATATCTCACCCATTCCGGCGAATAATTTCAGGGCCTCATCCTTCGGCATCTCATTCACCTTGAACGGATTGTTTTCCTTTATGATCTCCTTCATCTTCTTCTCGATCAGAGGAAAGTCTTCTTCGGTAAAGGAGTGGCTGCAGTCAAAGTCATAGTAAAAGCCGTCAGCAATGGCGGGGCCTATTGCGAGTATCGCATCCGGGAAGAGTTCTTTAACTGCGTGCGCCATAACATGCGAGGTGCTGTGGCGGCATATCTCTAAAGCCTCTTTGCTGTCTTCCTGCGGTTCTATGATGGTTCTCCTAAGCCCTGTTTTAAATGGTAGGCACGGGCGGTATCGAACCGCCGACCTCTACCGTGTCAAGGTAGCGCTCTCCCCCTGAGCTACGCGCCTGAATAACTATTTGAGACGTAAGTGAATATTATACATATGGTTTTAATAAAATAAAAGAAGCGTAAAATATTAGAGTCCTATGCGAGAGGCTTGAACATATGCTTGCCTGCTCCGCAGGACGGGCACTTCCAATCATCAGGCAGATCCTCGAACTTTGTGTCTTTAGGAATGCCTCCTTTTCTGTCGCCTTTGTCCGGATTATATATGTATCCGCAATTAAGCTGCTGGCATTGCCACATTTCTTCAGGTTTAGCCATATCGTCTCCTCTCTATCTTTATAAAATATAATGATAGCCCAGGATATCACTTATCGTGACTATTCCCCGGCAGCGCATTATTTTATTTATTATAACAGGCTGATCGTGAAGATATGAAATCAGATCTTCAGTTTTTCCGCCATCAACAAAGAACACCCGCCCGCCATGCTCTGCGCCTTTCTTTTTGAAGTGGGGCAGACGAATATATCCATAGCCTGCGGCAGTTACGTATCCGGTAGTGTAGCCGGGGTTATCTGAAATACATATTTCCGCTATTACTGCCGGATGATGTTGAACCTTGCTTGCCAATATGAGAGCCTCTCTGACAGTAGCGTTGTTTATGCCGAGCCTGCCGAGCCTTGATGATAAAGACCTGAATGCGGTATTAGTGATACCCATTCGGCTTGCTCTTATGCTTTTACTGCTGCCCATCAACTGCCGGCCATCCATATCGAGAAGGAATGCACCTGCCCTGACATCCCCTGAGGTCAGTAAGTCAAAAGCAGCAGCAACTGACTTCTTAGATATTCCTGATGAGAAAAGAATATCAGCGGCTGCATTTTTTGCGGAACGGGAGTTTGCTGTATTCAAGGTGCAAAGTGGCAAGGACGGGATAGTTACAGGTTTTCCCATGACCTTATCAATGCTGATATGAACTTCATCCGGCTTGCCTCTTTCATGAGACAATGCCCTTGTGGAATATTTTGTTACAACCTTATCAATATCTTCTTTTTTGTATAATCCTTCAGCTCCTGAGATATGATGCCCCTGCTTTGAAGCTCTCATCCTTATGCTGTAATATGAGCTGCGGGACATTATATTTTGAGCCCGAGATCCTTGATCATGCGTATGTCATCATCAGGATTTCTGCCTGCAGTTGTCAGATAATTCCCAAGCAGCAGGCCGTCAGCTCCGGCGGTAAATATGAAAGACTGGAGATCCTTCAATGTCTTGTCCCTGCCGCCGCATACTCTTATGCTGCGGTCAGGGAGAATAAGCCTGTAAATAGCTATGATCTTTAATGCTTCAGAAGGAGTCATCGGATTATTATCTCCAAGAGGTGTTCCTGAGACAGGAGTAAGGAAGTTTATCGGGACGCAGTCAACCTCAAGGTCTTTCAGGGCGAATGCCATATCTATCCTGTCCTCCCATGTTTCACCAAGGCCGAAGATCCCGCCGCTGCATACAGAAAGCTTGAGCGTCTTTGCCGCCTGTATGGTCCTGATCTTATCCCAATAAGTATGAGTGCTGCATATCTCACTGAAGAACTCTTCCGAGGTTTCAAGATTATGATGATATCTGTGGAGTCCTGCCTCCTTCAGCTTTCTCAGCGCTGATATATCGAGCAGTCCCAGTGTGGCGCAAGGCAGCAGTCCAAGGGTTCTTAATTCATAAACAAAGTAGCATATCTCATCAAGCTCTTTTTCAGAGGGCCTTTTTCCGCTTGTTACGATGCAGAAGCGTTTTACACCCAGCCTCTTGGCAGCGACTGCTGATTCAAGGAGTTGTTTTTTAGTAAAAAGAGGGTAATTATCAACTCCTGTATTATTATGTACCGACTGCGCACAGAAGTGGCAATCCTCGGAGCATCCGCCTGATTTGGCATTGACGATAGAACAGAGATCGACCGTGTTCCCTCTATTTTTGACCCGCGCCTGATTTGACAGCTCCATCAGTTCATAAATGGAGTCCCCGCTTAACCTGGATAAAAGAAGGGCGAGTTCCCTGTCTATACCGCTGCCGGAATTTCTTTGTTTCAACAATGTGATAGGCATGGCGTTATTATCCCCTTCTCATTTATCTGAGTCAAACCCAGATATCGGATCGTATATTCATGAAGATACATGAATAGCAAATTATTGTCTGATTTTTTAATACCCGTACCTTATCTTAAATTCGTCAAACTCACCGGCATATTCAGTCCATTTCTCATCAACATCAGATACCCTGGCAGATGGCGGCCCGGCTTTACACCACAGTGCTGCCTTCTTAACATTATTGTGGTCACCCTCAAAGACCGCTTCAACACTTCCATCAGGAAGGTTCCTGACCCATCCTTTCAGTCCAAGCTTGTCAGCAGTCTCTTTTGTTGCGGCACGAAAAAAAACACCCTGGACCAAACCTGTTATGTGAACCCTTACAGCACTTTTTTTCACGAATTTATTATAAACCATTTTAATTTTCATTAGAAAAGCTATTCAATATTTCCAATTGCTTGACTTGATTAATTCGGCTGTGATACGCTTACTTAGAATCATTATTAACAAGTATATTTTCTTGGAGGGAATATATGGAAAAATATAGGTGTTTAGGAATTAAATTAACTCCGCAGAGGCTTGCTATACTGGATTATCTTAGAGATAATACCAGCCATCCTTCAGCTGAAGATATATATAAAATAGTCTTGAAAAATTTCCCTACCATGTCTTTTGCTACTGTTTATAACTCTCTTGAAGCGATGAAGAAGAGTAATTGCATTAATGAACTGAATATCGACCCTGCAAAGAAGAGATATGACCCTAATATGTCGCCGCATCATCATATAATATGTAAAAACTGTAACGTGATCTATGATATCCATAAGAACTTTGACCTGTCACTGCCTGCTTCAATGAAAAGGGGCTTTGAACTCCTGGGCAATCATATTGAGTTTTATGGATTGTGTGAAAAGTGTCAGGCTTAATCGAGCGTTAATATATTGAATAACCGGCCTGTTTGCGGCATCGAATGATCTGTGATAAAGTCTTAGAGTAAATTCAAATCATTTAACGGAGGATAACATGTCTGAAAAAGGAATATTTTGCGGGATAAACCAGCCAAAGGATGCCTCAAATCCGACCGAATTAGAGAAGAAACACATACCGGTTATCGAGTGTCCTGACAAGGTCAAATCAGGAGTGCCGTTCCAGGTAAAGATCAAGGTCGGCGAGATACCTCACGTCTCTGAAGAAGGGCATCATATACAGTGGATCGAGGTGAAGTCCGGCGAGAGTACTTATGTAAGAGTTGAGCTTACCCCTGCCCTTTCAAAGGCTGAGGCAACAGTAACGCTTGTTAAGGCCGGAAAACACAGGACAAGCACACTCAGGGCTGTTGAGCGCTGCAACCTGCACGGGATGTGGGAAGCAAAGAAAGAGATAACTGTTGAAGATTAATTTTTTTATCCTGATTAAAAAATAATATTTTTTGGAGGTTCGGTGAAGGCGATAGAGATCAAGCCGGATATTTTCTGGGTAGGCGCAGTTGACTGGATCGTCAGGGATTTCCACGGCTATGTTACCCCGAGGGGCACTTCCTACAATAACTACCTCATAAATGACGAACAGGTTACGCTTGTTGATACTGTAAAACATGACCATTCAGGCACCACAATTGACAACATAAAGAGTGTTGTTGATCCTTCAAAGATCGTTAATGTTGTTGTCAATCATATTGAACCTGATCACGCGAGCTCTCTCGGCGACATAATGAGACTCACTCCTGACGCTAATATCTATATTACCGATAAGGGCAGGAAGGGCCTGGGCAGGCATTTTGATATTTCAAAGTGGAAGGTTAACATCGTCAAGACCGGCGATACACTGAAGACGGGAAAATACACGCTCTCTTTTCTTGAGACGCCGATGCTTCATTGGCCTGATTCCATGATGACTTATGTAAATGAGGCGAAGCTTCTTATCAGCCAGGACGCATTCGGCCAGCATATTGCTTCATTGACAAGATTTGACGATGATTTCTCAACCTGCGCGTCTGCCAGTGAACTTGAAGACTCGGTTATAGAATACTATGCGAATATATTAATGCCGTTCGGGCCGCTTATCAAGAGCAAACTCGCGGAGGTTCAGAAACTCGGGCTTGATATAGACATGATCGCTCCTGACCACGGCATTATCTGGAGGCGGAGCCCCGGAAAAGTTTTAAATATGTATCTTGATATGGCAAACGGAAAATCCGACCTGAGCATAGCAATAATCTTTGACACGATGTGGCACAGCACAAGCGCTATGACGCTTCCTATCTCACAGGGCATACAGGACGAGGGTGTTGACTGCAAGGTCATTAAACTCCGCTCAACACCGATGAGCATCGCCATAAAAGAGTTCTGGAAATCCCGCGGCTGTCTTATCGGCAGTCCTACCCTTAACAATATTCTCTATCCCTCGGTGGCGGAATTTCTGACTCACCTTAGAGGCCTTCGTCCCAAGAACCGTATTGCAGGAGCCTTCGGCAGTTTTGGATGGGGCGGCGGCGCTGTCAAGAACGCTTATGAGGAATTCGGAAAGATGGGGCTTGAGGTCTTTGAGCCGGGGATTCAGGTCAACTACAAACCTGATGCTGAAGATGAGAAGAAGTGCTATGACTTCGGCAGGGAGTTTGCCAAAAAAGTCAAAGAATATCACTTGAAATTTTAGTACACAGGAGAATAACTATGTGGAAATGCACTATCTGCGGTTATGAATATGACAACGCTGCTGAGGCTGTACCGTTTGAGGCACTTCCTGACGACTGGAAGTGCCCTGTCTGCAATGCGCCCAAAGAGGCGTTTGAAAAGATCCGTTAACAACTTCTTTGAATATGATGACTGAAGAAACTTCTGCTGACAAGACGAGAAGAGAAGTCTCCGAGGTCATAAAAAGCCTCCAATGGCTCATGGATAAACATGACGGCTATTTCGCGTTAGGCGACATTAACGGCGATGAAGCAGCCATCCACTGTTCCGGCGTCTGCACAACCTGCGATACCAAATGCATAGAAGAGGCGATCAAAGAAAAACTGCCCCACCTGAAAATAATATTCCGCTAAGTTTGTTATATCTGAGAAAAATAATCGGATAGTCAATCAGCAAGAGATGTTATACAGGTAATATAGCTAAAATATCTGCCTGAACAAAAAAACTATTGACATAAGCTTACAAACTATTTAAACTTCAGAATCGATTTAATCGAACATTATTAATCTGAAGTTTAAATAGGAAAAAATCATGTCAGTAAAAATATCATTTCTTCTTATCTTTTTTGTAGTCCTTTTGTTACCGCCTGTTAATACGCAAGCCGCAACTGTCATATGGACAGGAAGCGCTTCAACTGATTGGGGCACCGCAACTAACTGGAATACTGAAACCGTTCCCTCACAAAGCGATGATGTGATAATCGCTGATGTGACTAACGACCCTACCATAGATCTGTCCAGAACAATTAACACTCTCACTATCAACACAGGCGGACTATTAAATCTTAATGGCAACAACCTCACAGTCAGCGGGAATCTCACAGTCAACGGCACGCTTGATGCATCAACTGGAACGCCAACGATTACTGTAGCCGGCAACTGGGATTCATCAACCGGGACTTTTAGTTATAAGCAGAGTGGTGTTGACCTCGGAAGTACTGTTGTTATGACCGGAATCAGTAAGACAATTAAGACTCCAAGCGACAGTAATACATTTGGATTAAGCAGATTTTATAACTTGGAGATAAACGGTGAAGTTGCGAGCAGAGAGAAATTCCGTGTGTATAAGAAACTCTCAATTATAAAAATAGCAGGTTACGCAACTATTCCAAAATTAACCATGGACTCATATTATCGTATAGCGGTCAATTGGGGCGGGGATATTGTAATTGACGGCGGCATATTGGCAGGACAATCAGCTTTTTATATGATGGTGAACGATGAAAGCAGAGATCATGTTTCCGTAACAAACGGCGGCAGAATCACTGTAGCAGGGTTTAAGTACATGGTTCATAATGGCAGGGCAAGGGTGACGGCTGCACATTATGAAGGTTCATTGTTTATATGGGCTGAAGTTCCTATTCCTGTTTATCCGGCAGAAGGCGCAGTAGCTGTTTTAGGCCCCGGAGTAAAGCTGGAAGTAGATAATAACACGTTTGTAAGCGGGGCTTTTTATGGTGACGAAAAAGTTACCTTGGATAATACGGTCTACAATACAGCTATGGATTTAAAACAGGCTCTTGTTATTGGTGATGACGGAGTAGGGAACAAGAGAGGTGAATTCAGGGCCGGTTCAGCGGCAATAAGTGTAAACAGGGTTTTTATTAAAGCAATCAGCACTGCATACAGACCTGATATCAAAAATAAGTTGGTGGCCGGGAGTTCTACATGGAATATCTCAGGCACTTACTGGAAGAATTTCGGTGAGTTTGATAAGGGGACATCTACGGTTAACTTTACATCAGGATCTGCCGGAAACACCATTCTTTCAGGTGGTGCTCCTTTCCATGATGTTATATTCAATAACGTATCTGGAAGCTGGATATTGCAGGATGGTATGACAGCAAATAGTTTAACGTCAACTATGGGAGGAGATCTGGTTTTCAATGCAGGAAGCGCTTACGCAATTACAAATATAGCCTTAAACGGATCTTCAGGTAATCAGGTCAATTTAAGCAGTACAATTCCTGCCAACAGTTGGAATTTAAATGTGACTAATATAACCCAGCCTTTATCTTATGTGGGAGTAGCTGATTCAAACGCAGCCAATCAAATATTGTGTACAAATAACTGTTTAGATAATAACAGGAACACAAACTGGATCTTTTTTGCCTATGCGCTGAATTACACCAAGGCAGGCACCGGCAGTGGCACAGTATCGAGTTCACCGGAAGGTATAAACTCTGCTGAGAGCGCATCAGCTGCATTTAATGGCAACACAGTCGTTACGCTTACAGCCACACCATCAACAGGCTCAACATTCGCAGGCTGGAGCGGAGATGCTGATTGCACAGACGGCTCAGTAACGATGATCGGGGAGGCAAACTGTACAGCCACGTTCACATTAACGCTTGCAGATGCAGATAATGATGGCATTTTAGATGATATAGACGGGAATGGAATAAACGGTGAAAATCCATGCAGAGGCGGAAATAAAGTTAATTGTGACGACAACTGTATGGATGTTTCAAATACTGACCAACTTGATTTTGATTTTGATGGTATAGGGAATGTTTGTGATTTAGACATTGATGGAGACGGGGTAAATAATCAGGATGATGCTTTCCCATTTGACCCTATGGAGACGGCTGACTCTGATAAGGAAATTCCTGTTATTGTTGGATCAGGATTTAGATATACTCCAAAAATCTCCGGCAACATTATTGTCTGGTCAGAATACAAAGACGGCAATTATGATATTTATATGTATGACATCACAACTGGAGTTGAGACACGTGTAACTACTGATCCGGCAGAGCAGGGATCTCCTGATGTCTCAGGAAACAGAATAGTTTTTGATGATGAGAGAAATGGTAATTGGGACATCTATCTATATGATATCTCAACAGGGACAGAGACCCGGATCACTAATAATCCCGCAAATCAGTATCAACCGGTCATATCAGGTGATTACATCGTATGGGTAGATACAAGAAATGGCAATGAAGATATTTATATGTA